>CAZKXK010000124.1:0-6923 GCA_964556585.1 uncultured Anaerolineaceae bacterium | reverse complement strand
CTTCATGTTCGCAGGCGCCGGCGAACATGAAGTGACCCGAAGGGACCGTCGGTTCCGGCCTCCATCGCGACCCCTTGCGGAGGCGCGGCCCCCTTGCGGGAGCGCCGGCGCGCCTTGCGGCTCGCCGTCCGTCCTTGCGGACGGGGTCCCCGTCATCGTTGCCGACGACGAGTCAGCCGGTGGATCGCGTGCCTCCCTTGCGAGAGGGACGGTCCCCCTTGCGGGGAACCCGGCTCACCTTGCGATGAGCCCGGCCGCCTTGCGGCGGTCTCGCGATCTGTTTCTTCGGCCCCTTCGGGCTGACCAGATGATCGCCCGAGAAGGCCGGTCGGCGCAAGGGGACCTGTCCACGAGATTCCCGCTGCCGGGATCACTTATCCACGCGGCGTCCACGCCGGCCATCCACGACACCGGCGCTCGTCGCGCGCCAAAGCGCCGGTCCGGAGGTGCTTGGCGACGGTCTTCAGCGCCGCAGCCGTGCGCCGGAGCGCCGGCCGGACTGCGCGACGACCTGGCTAGCTGACCTGGCGGCGGAACCCGCAGATCGGGCAGCTTGCGACGCCCGTCCGCTCGTCGAGCTGGAGGTGAGTCGGGCAGCCATTGGTGCCGCAGTAGAGGCGGCTGTCGGACGCCACGCGGCGGCGCAGGCGCCGGCTGTCCGCCGAGCGCGACGCGAGCGCGATTGGGCCGCCGGGTCGGCGGAGGGTCGAGGTGTTGAGCATCTGTCTGGGTAAACCTTTCGAGCCGGGTGCCGTCGAGCGGACCGGCGTGATCTGAGCTGTCGGTCGCTCGACGGCGCAAGAGAGAGCCGGAGCGGCCGGGGCGTCCGTGCGGCGCGGGAGCGGGTCGTTGGGTGCTCGAACCTGCGCCGGGCGCGTGGCCCTGAAGGGCAGCATGGCCCATGCGGGCCGTTTCGTCAAACGTGCCGCCCGGGCAACGTTCCCGCGTCGCCGCGCGGGGTCACTTGCGCCGGAGGCGCCCACGCGAGCGGCCACCCACCGTCGGGTTGGCGGAGGATCGAGATCCGCTCAGTGTCGCGGCGTGGATCGTCAGCAGCTCGCGGATCTCGGCGTAGTACGAGCGCCCGATCGGAGTGCGAGCCAGCCACTCCAGGTAGTTGGGATCGACGGGGGCAAGCTGGCCGAGCGACCAGCCCGCGTACCGGCCGAAGTCCAGCACGCGGCCCGATGGTGTGCCGGTCGGGGCGGGCGGCATCCCCGCCCGCCTCTCGTTGGACATGGCCGGCATGGACGGCGTGGGTGCGCGCCTCGCCTCCGCGAGCGCCCTGTCGACCGCCGCGCGGCTGGCCGGGTCCCGCAGGATGGCCCAGGCGTCGTTGATGGTCGCCATGCGCTCCTGGGAGGCTGAGGCCAGGTCCGGGTGGTACTTGAGCGCGAGCGCCCGGTACGCGGCCCGGATGACCTCCGGCTCCGCGTCGGGAACGACCTGGAGAATCCGGTACGGGTCGGAGATCGGCAACATCGACTCGATCTTGGGGCGTGTCGGGGGTGGGCGACACCACCTAACCGTACCAGTACCGGACGTCTGCTAGGCTCGCCCCGTGACGGATCAGGGTCGAACGGCGGCCGACGCGCCGCGGGATGACGTGCCGGGGGGCGCGGTGCCGCGGGGCGACGTTCGGCGCCGCTACGTTCCCGCCTTGCTTGACGCGATCATTCCGGGCCTCGGCCACGTGGTCAGCGGCCGGCTGGCGCGGGCCGCGCTGTTCGGCCTCCCGGTGATCCTGGTGGCCGGCCTGCTGGCGGGCGCTGCCGTCTCGGCCGGGCCGGTCCGCCTGGGCAGCCTGGCCCTCGACGACACGGCCCTGCTGGCGCTCATCGGGCTCCAGGCGCTGCTCCTGGCGTGGCGGCTCGCGGCGATTGGCTCGAGCGTGCTGAACCCGCGCCTGCCCCGGTTGCGGCGCAGGGATGCGATCCCGGTGGCCCTGCTGGCAATCCTCGCGATCGGTCCCCAGGCCTACCTCGGCTACGCAACGAACGTGGCCCGCGAAGAAGTCGCGGTCGTGTTCGCGCCGTCGACCACCGGAAGCGGCGCCTGGCAGCCCGCGTCGCCCTCGCCGGGTCCGGGCGCAACCGCGGAGCCGGCGAGGGCGGCCTCGCCGGCCGTCTCGCCCTCGCCGGCCGCGGCCCGGGTGAACGTGCTGCTGATCGGTGTCGACGCGGGCGTCGGCCGTACCACGTTCCTGACCGACACGCTGATCGTCGCGTCGCTCGACCCGGTGGCGAAGACCGTCTCGATGCTCTCCCTGGCGCGCGACATGGTGGACGTGCCGCTGCCCAACGGTGGGACGTACTCGGCCAAGATCAACTCGCTGCTTTCCTACGCGCGGCTCCACCCGAGCGACTTCCCCGGCTCGACCGGGGACGGGCACGATGTCCTGATGGCAGCCGTGGGGACGCTTCTCGGCCTCGACGTCCACCTGTATGCCCAGGTGAACCTGGGTGGCTTCGTCGCCCTCGTCGACAGCCTGGGCGGCGTGAACGTCAACGTCGCCCACAGCTTCTGCGATCCCACCTATCACGAGTACGGGTTCACCAACGGGTTCGCGATCAGCGCGGGCCTGCATCACCTCGATGGCGACCAGGCGCTCGCCTATGCGCGTGTGCGAAAGGCCGCGGGCGAATCCGACTTCACCCGCCAGGCGCGTCAGCAGGAGATCATCTCGGGGGTTCGCGACGCGGTGGTTGCGGGCGGCTTCCTCAACGACCCGATCGGTTTCCTCAAGGCGGTCGGGCAGACGGTGGAGACGAACATCCCGCGGAGCGTGATCCTTCCGCTGGCCGACGACGCGCGCCAGATCGATCGGACCAGGACGTACCGCGCGGTGGTGACCTACCCGCTGGTTCGCCCCGGCTTCGACGTGCGCGGGTCGATCCAGCTGCCGGACGTCGCGGGCATCCGCGCGCTGGTCGCCAAGCTGTTTCCGGCTGTCGGCACGCTTCCCGAGGTTGCGCTCGCGGCGCCCCCGCCGGTCGCGCCAGCCGCGTCGGGAAGCGGCGTGTCGTCATGCCTCCCGGCGCCCACCCCCGTCCCGACTGCCAGGCCCACCGCGGTCCCGAGCCCTGCGACGCCGGCCTCCTCGTCGCCCTCCCCGTCGGCGTCGGCCCCGGTCGAGGCCACGTCATCGCCCAGCCCCGAGCCGTCACCGAGCGCCGAGCCTTCCTCCAGCCCGGGGCCATCGCCAAGCCCTGCACCCTGACGGGACCGCGATGCCCGGCCCGGCGGAGCCGGGCCGACGTGCCTACCCCGTGATCGGCAGGTCGATCGCGGCGCCGTCCACGGTCCACGCACGGGCCAGCGATGCCCGCACCGCGTCACCGCCGACGGAAACGGGCGCGCCGGTCGCGCTCGCCGCCAGCTCGGTTGCCAGCTCGCCGGTCCACGGATCGCGGGCGGCTGCCCCGGCGGCAAGGAACGCGGCCAGGGTCGTGCCGTCGGGCCGGGCGTCGCGCGCGCCGTCGGCCGGGGCGTCGCGCCGGTCGCCACGCACGGCATCAGGCGGGCGTTGGGGCGGGGCCTCGCGCGAGCCGATCGCCCAGGCAGTGACGGCGCGCAGGTCGCGGGCGGCGCCGCCGAGGCGGACGCGGCCGGGCGCCGGTGGCTCCGAACCCGGCACCCGGCGAACGGCGATGTCGAGCGTCGCTGCCGCCGGGAGAGCGTCCCCGAGCGCGGCCACGTCGAACCCGCCGCCCCACTCGGGCAGCCCGAGCAGGCGCTGGCGTGTCACAGCGATGGCGGACGGGCTGGCGTCGGCGGCGAGCCAGCGACGGCCGAGACCTGCGGCCACCACCGAGGTCGTCCCGGAGCCGGCGAACAGGTCGGCAACCAGGTCACCGGGCTCGCTGGAGGCGGCGATGAGACGTGCCAGGAGCGCCTCCGGCTTCTGGGTCGGGTAGCCCGTCCGCTCCGACTTGCGTGCGTAGTCGGCCGTGAACCAGTCGCGCGGCAGCGTCCCGGCCGGCACGGGCTGGCGGTAGGTCCGCCCGGGTTCGTCGCGCACGGCGAAACCCCCGCCGTCGCGATAGCGGATCACGAACGGGTGGCCCTCATCGTCCACGTGGCGGGACAGCGCCCGGCGGGAGCTCTCCCGGAGCGGTCCGAGGATCCGCTCGGGGTGGAACGTCCAGCGCCGGCCGCGGGTGTAGAAGAGGAGATCGTCGTGCTTGGCGCTGTAGCGCCGCCGGGCGAGCTCGCGGCCGGAGTAGATCCAGGCGAGGTGGTTGCGGAAGTTGGACGCCCCGAAGATCTCGTCGCAGAGCAGCTTGGCCGCGTGGACGCTGCGCGCGTCGAGGTGGAGGTAGAGCGACCCCGTGGGCGTGAGCAGGTCGCGGATCAGCTCGAGCCGTGGTGCCAGCATGGCGATGAAGCCGCCGAGGCCGCCCGGCTCCCGGTCCGCGTAGGCGATCGGCTCGACGCGGACATCTGCTCCGGGTGCGTCCGCGTTGCCGCGTTCGGGTCCGTGGGCGCCGGACGTCCCTGCTCTCGGCGGCCGGACGCGGAAGGCGTCGCCCGTGCCGAACGGCGGGTCCAGGTACACCAGGTCAACCTGCCCTGCGACCTCGGTGAGGAGGGCGGGGAGCGCGCGGAGGTTGTCGCCGGCCACGAGGCGGTTCGGAGACGCGCCCGCTGGCCCCGGGAACCGCTCGACGAGGTGAAGCGGCTCGACGTCGCGGCTCGGCCGGCTCCGCGATCCGTCGGCCCCGTACTTGCCCGGCCAGGTCAGCTCGAGCTCGCCTCGGCCCGGGGTGCTGCCACTGGACGCACCCGGGTCCCGTCCCGCCGGTCTCATGTCGTGACCCGGCACGCGTACGCGTAGAAGAGCGGCACGTCCAGCGCCGCGTGGACGGTGAACGGCAGCAGCAGCGAGCGCGATCGCACGGCGACGATCCCCGCGACCGCCCCGCTCGCCGCCATCGCGGCCCAGAGGAGGGGAGCGGCACCGGTGATGTCGGTGCCGAGGTGGGCCAGGCCGAACACGGCGGCCTGGCCGGCGATCGCCCCGCCGAGCCCCAGGGCGGGTGTCGACCAGCCCAGCAGCGATCCGCGGAACTCGGTCTCCTCGAGGGCGGCGTTGGCCGCCGCAAACACGATGGCCGGCACGAGGGCGCGCAGGTCGCCCGTGGCGAGCGCGACCTGGCCGAAGAACGGGCGCGCCAGCAGCGGCCCGATCCAGAGCGCACCCGGCACGAGGACAAGCGGCGCGCCGGCCGCGAGCGCGATCACGCGACGATCCGTCGGCATTCGAAGCCGGAGCCCGGCGCGATCGCCCGCGAGCGGGGCGGCGAGCGCCAGCGTGCCCAGCACGAGGCATGCCTGGATCACGCGCGCCACGGTCGGCGGCGCCAGCAGGTCCGTGCAGTGGAGCGAGTCGGGGAGCGGCATCGGCGTGGCGGCCAGGCCCGCCCATGTCAGCCCGACCGCGGCGGGGAGCGTCGCCAGCCAGCTCCGCCCCGCGGCCGAGCGAGCGCGTCCGCCGGCGACCGTGGCGGCGGCCGCCGCTCCCAGCACCGCGAGCATCACGGGGCGCAGCACCGGCACTGCCGTCCCGGCCGCCAGCACGGCGAGTGGGACCCAGGCTCGCGGCTGGATCGGCGACGCACGAGTTGGACGAGCGTTGGCCACGGGCGAATGGTGCGCCTGTGCGGCGCGCCGGGCACGCCTCCGCCGCTCGCGCGTCGGTGCGGGCGAAGCGGCCCGGTGCGGCGCGTCGGTGCGGCGCGCCGGGGCAGACCATAGCGGCGCCGGGCTCGTGCGAAAATGCCATGCGCGGCCGCCGAGCGTGCTTTACCTTCGTATCGTATGACCATTCCCCTGGAGCCCGGCTTCGGAGACCGTCGCGGCCTGCACCGCGTCGTCGTGCGCAACCTGGGCCTCCGCATCGTCCGGGGCGAGCTGGGAGCGGGAACGACGCTCCCGACCGAGGCTGACCTCTCCATCCAGCTCGGCGTCAGCCGCACGGTCGTCCGCGAAGCGATCAAGGTCCTGGCGGCGAAAGGGCTCGTGGAGTCCCGCCCGAAGACCGGGACACGTACCCTCGGGCGCGCCCAGTGGCGCCTCGTCGATCCCGAGGTGCTCGCCTGGCAGGTCGAGGTAGGCCCCGACCCGGCCTTCCTCGCCGACCTGGTGGAGATCCGCGACTTCATCGAGCCGCGCGCGGCAGAGGCCGCGGCCGAGCGGGCAACCCCGGAGGAGCGCGCCGCGCTGCTGCAGCTCCAGGTGGACCTGGAATCCAACGTGGCCGATCCCGCAGCGTCGGTGCGCCTGGATCTCGCCATTCACGCGGCGATCCTGCGGGCCGCCCACAATGGGCTCCTGGCGCAGGTGACGGGAGCGGTCATCGCGGCGCTCGGCGCCGGCCCCGTGAGCGCGTTCCGGGCGGCCGGCGACCCGCATGCCGCGAACCGCGCCCACCGGAGTGTCGTCGAGGCGATCGGGCGGGCAGATCCGGCCGGGGCTCGCCGCTCGATGGAGGCGCTCGTCGCGTCAGCCGCGCACAGCGTGGGACACATCACCGTCGATGCGTCACCGATCGGGAGGAACATGTGATCGGACCCGGGTCCGCGTTTGGGTCGCTCCAGACCATCGTCCTCGACAACGACCGGGTCCGGGTCGTCGTCGTTCCGGCGCTCGGTGCGCGCGTGATCTCGCTCACGGACCGCTTCGCGTCCCGCGAGTGGCTTGTCGCCGGGGATCCGCCGGCCGATCCGACGCCGTGGGCCGGCCACGAGGCGGTCTTCGATGGCGACGTCGCGTTCGGGTGGGACGAGTGCCTGCCGACCGTCGACCGCTGCCCCGACCCTTTGGATCCGTCCGCCCCGCCGCTGCGCGATCACGGCGACCAGTGGGGTCGTCCGACGCGGGTCACGGCCGAGGGGGAGGTGCTCGTGGCGCGGTGGGCGAGC
>CAZKXK010000123.1:0-6977 GCA_964556585.1 uncultured Anaerolineaceae bacterium | reverse complement strand
GCGAGCTGCGCCTGCCGGAGAACGAGCCGGGCTCGTCGATCATGCCCGGCAAGGTGAACCCGACCCAGAGCGAGATGCTCACGATGGTCGCCGTCCAGGTGATGGCCTACGACGTCGCGATCGGGATCGCCGGCAGCCAGGGCAACTTCGAGCTCAACGTCTTCAAGCCGATCATCGCCCATGATCTGCTCCACGGGATCGAGCTCCTTACCGATGGGTGCCGGTCGTTCCGCGAGCATTGCATCGACGGCCTGGAACCTGACACGGAGCGGATCGCCGATCACGTGGCCAGCTCGCTGATGCTCGTGACCGCGCTCGCCCCGCACATCGGCTACGACAAGGCGGCGAAGATCGCGAAGACGGCCCACCACGCGGGCTCGACGCTCCGGGCGGCCGCGATCGAGTCGGGATTCGTGGCAGCCGAGGAGTTCGACGCCTGGGTGAAGCCGGCGGAGATGACGCACCCGACGCTGGAGGGCTGAGGCGCGCCCGTCCGCGCCCTTCCGGCCCAGGCTCAGCGCGACGCGCTCAGCGCGATTCCGCCAGGATCGCCGCGATCTCCCCGTCGGTGAGGACGACCGGGTTCGTCCGCATGCTGCTGCCGCGGCTCTCGGCGACGAGCGCCGGGAACGCGTCGGCGGTCACGCCGCTGGCGCTCAGCCCGGGGATCCGGAGCGCGGCGGTGAACCCGTCCAGCGTTGCGACGAGGGCCGTGCGTGCGCCGTCATCGGTCCGCATGCCAACGGCCCCTGCGTGGTCTCCGGCCAGCAGGCGGCCCGCCTCCGCGTAGCGGGTCGGCGCCGGCGACCCGGGGGCGCGCTCCGCGAGCGCGGCAAGGTTCGTGCGGGTCGCAGCCGCCACGAGCGCGCCGCAGCCCGTCCCATGGTGAACCCCGAACCGCGCCCCCAGCGGCGCGACCAGCCCGTGGACCGCGCCCAGGCCCGCGTTCGCGAGCGCGATCCCGGAGCAGAGCGCGGCCCACGCCATCGCCCCGCGAGCGGTGGCCGTTTCCTCGTCACTCGCCCGGGCGAGCGCCGCCGCGTGCCAGGCGGGCAAGGCCGCGCCGATCACGGCCAGCCCGCTCCGCGCGACCGCGTCGCTGAACGGGGAGGCGCCCGTGCTCGTGAACGCCTCGAGCAGCTGGGTCAGCGCGTCCATCCCGTCGCCGGCGATCACGGCCGGAGGGCAGCCGGCCAGCAGGTCCGGGTCCAGCAGGGCGACCGCAGCCACCAGCCGCTCGTCGCGGAACGACTTCTTGAACGGCGGGTCGCCCGCGGGGGCGCCCGGGACGCGGCCGGAGATCACCGCGTTCTTCGTGGCCTCGCTGCCGGTGCCAGCCGTGGTCGGCACGGCGATGAACGGCGTCGCCGGCCCGGGGTAGGGGAGCCCGCGCCCGACGCCCTCGAGGTGGTCGAGCACGGACGTGCCGCTCCGGAGCAGGCCCGCGATCGCCTTCGCAGCGTCGAGGGCGGCCCCGCCGCCGATCCCGATCACGACGTCGGGGGGCGTGCGCCGGCGATCCGCCACCGCCCCGTCCACCAGCTCGGGGCCCGGCTCCCCGGCGACGGCCAAGTGGTCGCAGGCCAAGCCGGCGGCGCCCAGCCCGTCCAAAAGCGGCGTCCATGCGTGGCCCTCGCGGAACGACCGGCCGCCGGTCACCAGGAGCACGCGCCTCCCGTATCCCGCGGCGATTCGCGGCAGCTCCGAGATCCGGCCCGCCCCGAAGACGATCCGCGGCAGGCGCGCCACGCCGAACGACCCGACCGATACCGGGCCGATCACCGCCGGCCCGGTCGGGAGCGGGCCGCTCACGGGAAGACGGGCAGAAGGCCGCTGAAGGGCTCGGCCCGGCGCGGCTCCGCCATCCAGCCCGCGACCGCGGCCTTCCAGGCCAGGTAGTGGGCCGTCTCCTTGTGCGCCGCCGCGGCCGTCGCGTCGCGGTACGCCTCGTACAGCACGAACCGGGTCGGGTCGTCCGGCGCCTGCAGGACGTCGAACCGGAAGCAGCCCGGCTCGGCCACGGCGCCGGCGTGGTTCGGCCGGGTCGCCTCGATGAAGTCGGCGACATGATCCGGGAGCACCTGGACGTGGACCAGCGTGACGAGCATCGGCGCAACCTCCTGGCGGGAGGGTAGCGCGCAGGCGCGCGGTTCGCGCCAGAATCGGCGGGTCCACCAGTCGAAGCATCGCTCGCAGGAGGCCAGCATGGCCGAGTCCCCCGTTCGCGTCGCGTACTACTACCGGACCCGCTGGGGGAGCCACGCGGAGTTCGTCGAGCTGTTCACCCGCAACCACTGGCCGATCCTGCGCGAGCAGCTGCGCAGCGGCCGCTTCCTGGACGTCACGCTCGACGTGCCGCGCTTCCACGGCGACGGGCGGGCCGACTGGGACGTCCTCGTCACGATCGTGTACCGCGACTGGACCGCGATGGAGGCGCACGCCGAGGCGGAGATCGCCGCCCGGCTCTTCCCGGACCAGGCCGCCTACCGGGCCGAGGAGCAGCGCCGGTTCGCGCTCCTGGACGCCCATTGGGACGTGCCGCTGGAGCCGGTCGCGCTGCCCGGCTGACGCCCGGCCGGGCCGCGGCGGGGGCGCACCTTCCCGAGAGCACAGCCCCGGCGTGAGCGCATCGCGCCCGATCGCACGGGCCGCCGCGGCCCCGGCTCACTTCGGGGCGAGCGTCCGGACGTTGGCGATCGCCCGCGCGATCCAGGCGTCGAGGGAGGCCGGGTCCGCGACGATCGTGGCGGGGAGCGTCACGTATCCGCGCATGGCCCGCCCCGCCATGGGCTCGAAGTCCCCGCCCCCGATCTCGCGCAGGGCCGCCTCGTCGGCGGCCGAGAGCCGGACGATCCAGCTGGCCTGGTGGAGCGAGGTCGTCAGGTGGCCGCCGAGGAACGCGGCCGGATAGCCGAACATCTGGCGCGTCGCGAGCTCGGGGTGCCCACCCACGCAGGCAGCGAACGCGGCCACCAGCTCCGGCGGCGACTTCCTCCACGACGAGCCTGCCATTTCGCCCCCTCCTCGCGGTCGATGCATGGCCGCGCGACGGCCGCGCGGCCCACCCGATGTCGCCCGATGTCGTCAGCCGGCGACGATGCCCGCCCCGTCCACCGCGTCCACGGCGTAGACCCGCGGCACCAGCCCGGTGCGCGCCTGGTAGCGGGCTTCCACCGCCGTCCGAAGCGCGCTCACCGCGCCGCGCTCCACCAGGTTGATCGTACAGCCGCCGAAGCCCGCGCCCGTCATCCGGGCGGCGGCCACGCCGGGCACCGCGCTCGCGATCTCCACGAGCGCGTCGAGCTCCGGCGAGACGACCTCGAAGTCGTCGCGCAGCGACGCGTGGCTGGCCGCCCACAGCCGCCCCACCGCCGCGAGGTCGCCCGTCGCGAGCGCCTCGATCGTGTCCGTCACCCGCTCGTTCTCCGTGACGACGTGACGGCTGCGCCGGAAGGCATCGTCACCGACGAGGTCGCGGATCCGCGGCAGCATGGCGGAGGTCACGTCCCGCAGCGACCGGACAGCGGGATCACGTGCCGCGAGCGCCGCCGCGGCGGCCTCGCACTGGGCCCGCCGGACGTTGTACTGCGACGTCGTGAGGCTTCGCGTTGAGCCGGTGTGGATCACGACCAGCGTATGGGTGGCCAGCGGCAGCGCGATCGGGCGGAACTCGAGCGACCGGCAGTCGAGCAGGACCGCGTCGCCGGCGACGCCGCAGGCGCTGGCGAACTGGTCCATCAGGCCGCAGTTGACCCCGACGTAGGCGTTCTCGGCCCTCTGGCAGGTCTGGGCGAGCTCGATCGGCGCCACGCCCCCGCCGGGCTCGTCCGCCAGCGCCCAGGCCGACGCCAGCTCCAGCGCGGCGGAGGACGAGAGCCCGGATGCGGTCGGCAGGGAGCTGACGATGATCCCGCGCAGCCCCCGCGTCGCGATGCCCGCGTCGGCGAGCGCCCAGGCCGTGCCGGCGACGTAGTCGATCCAGGCCCCGCGTCGCGGCCCGATCGCGTCGAGGTCGAAGCCGGCACGCTCGCCGGTCGCGCCGCTGACCAGCTCCACGCGGCGGTCGTCGGTGGGCACGAACGCGATCCGGACCTCCAGGTCGATGGCGGCCGGGAGCACGAGGCCCAGGTTGTAGTCGGTGTGCTCGCCGATCAGGTTGACGCGGCCCGGCGCCCGCACGACGCGGGTCGCGTCCGGGTTGCCAGCGGCACGCGGCTCGACCGCGGCCAGGGCCGCGCGCATGGCGCTCGGCGCGAGATCCGACCGTTCGGCGGCGGCGGGGCGGGCGGAGCTCGTCACGGGCGGATGTCGACGGCGAAGCCCGGATGCGCCTCCCGCGGCATGAGCGGGATCGCGGCCAGCCGCTCCGCGCTCAGCTCGGGGAGCGTGTCGTTGATGAAGAGTGCCGTGGCCGTCTCCACCGAGGCGCGGATCTTGGTCAGCTTCGCGGAGCGGTGCGGCGGGTAGAGCTCGACGGCAAGATGCCAGTCGTCGGCTCCCGCCGGCGCCTCGTGGACGACCAGCATGTAGGGCAGCTCGAAGGCGAAGAGGCCGTTGTACCGGGCGACCACCCCGTGGAGCGCCTTCGCCAGCGAGCGCGCCTCGTCCGGCCGCAGGTCGGCCAGGCGGCGCAGGCCGTGGCGGATCGCCCGGACGTGGACCTCGAACGGCCAGCGCGGCGCGAAGGGGACGCCGATCGCCCAGTGCTCGCTTGTCACGAGCCGGCGGGTCGAGGCGAGCTGCTCGGCGACCACCGCGCAGGTGAGGCAGGTGCCGTGCGCGGCCCGGTGCTCCGCCAGGGCAGCCACCCGGCGCTCGATGGTCGGCGGAAGGTGCCCGAACGCGTAGATCTGGCCGTGCGGGTGCGAGAGCGTCGCCCCGACCTCGGCGCCCCGGTTCTCGAACGCCATGACGAACGCGTGGCGCGGGTTGGCCCACAGCTCGCGCGTCCGATCCGTCCAGACGGCAATGACGCGCGCCGTCTCGGCCGGGGTCAGCGTCGCGAAGTTGCCCTCGTGGCGCTCCGTGAACATGACCACCTCGCACGCCCCGATCGACGGCGCGTAGCGGGGATCGCGGGAATCGGGGACGGGCGGCGGGTCGGGCACGAACGATGGGAAGCGGTTCTCGAAGACGGCCGCCTCGTAGCTGAAGGCGATCTCCGGGCCGCCCGGGCAGAGCGGGCAGCGGAAGCGCTCGGCCGGGCTGCCGGGCACCGTCCCGCTCCCAGTTGGAGCCGACGAGTGGGGTCGCACGTTGCGGGCGGGGCTGACGGCGATCCAGCTCGCGGTGAGCTCGTCCCGGCGCATGTGGAGCGCGGTCGGCTCGGAGCGGGGCGCGTCGTCCGGCGGGACGCCGCGGACCTCACCGTAGACGTGAATGCGGCGGCCGTCCGGCAGCTCGAACGTCGTGCGCGGGAGCGGGATCGGAGCGGGGGACTCGGGCATCGACCGTGAGTGTACGGCCCTGGGCAGGTGCCGCGGGGTCGGCGAGGTCGGCCACGTCGTCGCGGTCGGCGGGGTCAGCCAGGTCGCCGGGGTCGGCGAGGTCGCGCCCCAGTCCGGCGGTCAGTCGTCCAGGTTCGGCGCCAGCCAGCGGGCCATCTCGGCGAGCGGCCGGCCCTTGCGCCGCGCGTAGTCCTCCAGCTGGTCCGGCCCGATCCGCCCGATCCCGAAGTACGCCGACTCGGGCCGCCACAGGTAGAGGCCGCTCACGGACGCGGCGGGGCGCATCGCCATCGACTCCGTCAGCGTAATGCCGGCCCGCTCCGGCGCCTCCAGGAGCGCGAAGAGGGTCTCCTTCTCGGTGTGGTCGGGCAGTGACGGATAGCCGGGCGCGGGGCGGATCCCCTGGTACCGCTCGGCCAGCAGGTCGGCGTTCGAGAGCGCCTCCCCGGGCGCGTAGCCCCACAGCTCCCGCCGGACCAGCTCGTGGAGCCGCTCTGCGAACGCCTCGGCCAGCCGGTCGGCGAGCGCCTTCACCAGGATCGCGTGGTAGTCGTCATGGGCGGCCTCGTAGGCCCCCGCCGTCTCAGTGACGCCGTGACCGGCCGTCACCGCGAAGGCGCCGACATAGTCGAGGACGCCCGACTCCCGCGGTGCCACGAAGTCCGCGACCGCCATGTTCGGCCGTCCGGGCGGCTTCTGCTGCTGCTGGCGGAGCGTCCGGAGGACGGCGATGACCCCGCTCCGGTCCGGGGATCCGTACAGCTCGATGTCGTCGCCCACCGCGTTCGCCGGCCAGAAGCCGACGACGGCGCTCGCCCGCAGGCACCCGTCCGCGATCAGGCGCTCGAGCAGCGCCTCCGCGTCCGCGTGGAGCGAGCGCGCCTGGACGCCGACCCGCGCGTCGGCGAGGATCTCCGGGTAGTGGCCCTTGAGCTCCCACGCCGCGAAGAACGGGGTCCAGTCGATCCGCGGCACGAGGTCCGCCAGGGGGTGGCTCGCGAACGTGCGCACCCCGGTGAACGTGGGCACCGGCACCGGCACGTCGAGGTTGACCCGCTGCGGATTGGCGCGCGCGTCCTCGATCGAGACGCGGGCTTCCCGGGCGCGGCGGCCGCCACGTTCGCTTCGCACCGTCGCGTACTCGGCGCGGATGCCCGCCGCGAACGTCTCGCGTTCCCCGCCCAGGAGCGCGCCGACCACGCCCACGGCCCGCGACGCATCCACGACGTGGACGACGGGGCCGCCATAGGCCGGCTCGATCTTCACGGCGGTGTGGACCCGGGACGTTGTCGCTCCGCCGATCAAAAGCGGGATCGTGAAGCCCTCGTGCTCCATCTCGCCCGCCACGTGGCGCATCTCCTCCAGCGACGGCGTGATCAGCCCCGACAGCCCGATCACGTCGGCGCCGACCTCCCGGGCCGTGGCCAGGATCTTCGCCGCCGGGACCATCACGCCGAGGTCAATAACGTCGTAGTTGTTGCAGCCCAGCACGACGCCGACGATGTTCTTGCCGATGTCGTGGACGTCGCC
>CAZKXK010000122.1:0-7036 GCA_964556585.1 uncultured Anaerolineaceae bacterium | reverse complement strand
GGCCGCCACCGTCGGGTCCGGCTCGCGGACTACCCGCCCCGCATTGCGCGGCGACGGCGGGAGCGCCTCGAGCAGGGCGGTCGTGTCGCGGGCTTCGCCGACCGCGCCGTCCCCGAGGCCGATCTCCGCGAGCGTCCGGATCGCGATCTCCTTTGACCGCGCGCCCATGATCCCGCGCAGGGTCGGGTAGCGCGGCTCACCCAGGAGCTGCGTCCCCACCACGAGCGCGGGCAGAACCGCCTCCAGGACGTCGTGGCCGGTGGGGCTCAGACGCTCGACGCGGATGCCGCCGTCGACCGGTTCGATCCGCTGCGCGCGTGAGAGATATGGCAGGCCCAGGAGGGCGGCCACGCCGGCGGCGACCACGCCGGCACCCCCGTCCGACGTGTCGTCCCCCGCCAGCACGAGGTCGAACTCCAGCGTGCGCAGCGCCGCCGCCAGCACCTGGGTCGTCGACCAGGCACACGAGCCGGCCAGCGCCGGGTCGCTCACCAGCAGCGCCCGGGTCGCCCCCATCGCCAGCGCCTTGCGAATGGGATCGGTGAGGTTCTCGGGCGCCATCGACAGGAGCGTCACGTCGCCCCCGTGCGCCTCCACCAGCTTGAGGGCAGCCTCCAGCACGTACTCGTCGTTGCCGTTGATGACCGCGCTGACGGAGCGATCCAGCCGGCCGTCATCGCCGAGCCGTTCCTCTCCCGGGTCGGGCACCGGCTTGAGGAGCACCACGATCCGCACGGTCTGGTGTTCTCCCTGCGTGACGCTGTGGGGCTGGGTCTAGCGGGCGTGGGCCAGGAGAGCCCGCGCGATCACGAGGCGCTGAATCTGCTGGGTTCCCTCGTAGAGCTGCGTGATCTTTGCATCGCGCATCATGCGCTCCACCGGATAGTCGTCGAGGTAGCCGTAGCCGCCCAGGACCTGCACGGCGTCGGTGGTGACTGCCATCGCCGCGTCCCCCGCGACGAGTTTACACAGCGCCGACCACCGGGCAGCGTCCGGCGCGCCGGCCTCGATCTCCTCGCAGGCCGTGTACAGGAGCTGGCGTGCCGCCTCCGTCCGGGCATCCATGTCCGCCAGGAGCCCCTGCACCAGCTGGAACTCCCCGATCGTCCGCCCGAACTGCCGTCGCTGGCCGGCGTACGTGGCGGCTGCCTCGAGCGCGCCCTGGGCGATCCCCACCGCCTGGGCCGCGATGCCGGGCCGGGACCGGTCGAGCGTTCGCATCGCCAGGCTGAAGCCGTCGCCCTCGGCACCCAGCCGGTTGGCCGCCGGTACCCGGACGCCGTCGAACAGCAGCTCCGCGGTCGGCGAGCCGCGGATCCCCATCTTGTGCTCCAGCCGGCTCACGCTGAAGCCCGGGCTTGCCGTCTCGACAACGAAGGCCGACATCCGGTGGTGCCGGTCCGCTTCCGGGTCGGTGACCGCGAACACCGTGATGAGGCTCGCCACGCTGCCCTGGCTGATGAAGCGCTTCACGCCCGAGAGCACGTACGTCTCGCCATCCCGCACGGCGCGGGCACGGACGCCTGACGCATCGGATCCCGCATCCGCCTCGGTGAGAGCGAACGCGATCAGGTCACGCCCGGACGCGAGCCCCGGTACGAACCGGCCCAGCTGCTCCTCCGACCCGGCGAGGAGCAGCGGCAGCGCGCCCAGCTCCTGGACCGCCAGGATCAGGCCGGTCGTGGCGCAGGCCGCCGAGAGCGCCTCGATCGCCAGGCAGATGGTCAGCAGGTCCGCGCCGAGCCCGCCATGCCGCTCGGGGAAGGGCAGGCCCAGGATCCCCTGCTCCGCCAGGAGCTCGCGGAGGTCCTGGGGGAACTCCGCGCTCCGGTCGATCTCCGCGGCGCGCGGCGCGACCCGTTCGCCGGCCAGCGTCCGGACCGCGTCGCGGATCGCGCGCTGGTCGGGGGTGAGTCGGCCGAGGGCCCGGACAGGCGTCACGCGGGCGATCCTAGCACCGCCCGCTGCTCGCTTGAACCGCCACCGCGGCCCGCGCGAGAGAACGCCTGTGCCCCGGGCCGCCGCGGCCCGCGCGCCTGCCTAATCCCCGTGATCGTAGGGGCCGCCCAGCGTCTCCAGGGCGTGGTGCAGGACCGGCTCCAGCACAGCCAGCGACTCGAGCGCCGCGCGCGGGCTGCCCGGGAGGTTCACGATCAGCGTCTGGCCCCGCACGCCCACGACCGCGCGGGACAGGATCGCCATCAGCGTCTTCGCGCGGCCATCCGCCCGCATCGCCTCGGCGAAGCCGGGGACCTCGTAGTCGATCACGGCGAGGGTGGCCTGCGGCGTGACATCGCGGGGCGTCAGCCCGGTCCCGCCCGTGGTCAGGATCAGCGGGTGGCGCGCCGCCGCCGCGACAAGCATCGACTCGATCCGCCTGCGCTCGTCCGGGACGACCTCCCGCTCAACGGCGAAGCCGAGGCCCCCCAGGCGCGCGGCGATCTCCCCACCGGAGACGTCCTCCCGCTCGCCCGATGAGCTGCGGTCGCTGACGGTGAGGACGAACGCCGTGCGGGGCCTCGGCGCCATCGATCACGGCCCCGGTCGGCGCGGCGAGCGGCGGATGCCACCGGCCCGCGCCGGGCCGCGCATGCCCTTCGCCCGCACCACGGGCGGCCCGGCCGGAAGGAAGCCCCTTCCGGGTGCGGCCGCGGCCGGAGGGGCGGTCGGATGCACGGGGGCGCCCGGATGCGCGGTCAGGGCAGCGGGTGCGGCGTCCGAACCCTCCCGCCGCCACTCGCCGGACTTCCCGCCCACCTTGCTCACCAGCCGGACGTGGCGGATCTCCACGCCCTTCTCGACGCCCTTCACCATGTCGTACACGGTGAGCGCCGCCACGCTGGCCGCCACGAGCGCCTCCATCTCCACCCCGGTGGGCCCGACCGTGGCCGCCTCGGCGCGGACGCGCAGCGCCGAGGCGGCCCGGTCCGGCGTGATCGTCACGACCAGGTCCGTCAGGGCCAGCGGGTGGCAGAGCGGGATCAGCTCCGCGGTGCGCTTGCCGCCCATCACCCCGGCGATCTCCGCGACCGTGAGCACGTCACCCTTGGGGCCGCGGCCGTCGATCACGAGGCTCAGCGTCTCCTGGCTGCAGATGACCTCGGCCTCCGCGACCGCCCGCCGGGCGGTGATGGCCTTGGCCGAGACGTCCACCATCCGCGGCCGTCCGCCGCGATCCACGTGCGTCAGGCGGCGGCGATCCGCCCGCGGCTTCGATCGCTCGTCCATGCCACCTCCGTGCCGGGCGCTGCCCGGTTCCGCGCCCGCGCTCAGGGACGGTCCAGCCACCACAGCTCGACGGCCGACCCGGCCGGCAGGCCGGCGACCGATTCTGGCACGATCGCGAAGGCATCGGCAGATGCGAGCGCGGAGAGCTGGTGACTCTCCTGGCCACCCGCGAGGACCACCCGCACGCGACCGGCCACGTCGCGGATCGGCGCCCCGGTCACCGCGTCCCGCAGGGCCGCGACCCGCAGGAATGCCCGCCGTCCCGCCGACTTGGTGACCGGCTCCTCCAGGACCGCCGCGTCGACCGGGCGCAGCAGCGCGTCCGGGTGACGGCCGGCGAGCCGGCGCAGCGCAGGCCGAACGAAGACCTCGAACGTGACGAAGACCGAGACCGGGTTGCCCGGCAGGCCGAACAGGAGCACCGGCGGGCCCGGTCGGTCGCCAGCCCGCGGCGCCGTCCCGAACGCGAACGGCTTGCCCGGCTGGATCGCGGCGCGCCAGAGGTCCACGGTCCCCACCCGCGCGAACGCGCCGCGCACGACGTCGTACGGACCCACCGAGACCCCGCCACTCACGATGACGAGGTCAGCGTCCGTCAACGCCGACCGCAGAAGCTCGAACGTCGGCTCGAGCCGATCCGGTGCGATCCCGACATGGCGCGCGTCTGCCCCGGCCGCCGTGCAGAGGGCGACGAGCGCCGGCCCGTTGGAGTCCGGAATGCCGGCCGGGCCAAGCTCGCTGCCCGCCCGGCGAAGCTCGTCGCCGGTGGAGAGGACCGCGACCCTCGGGCGCGCGCGAACCGGGACCCGCGCGAGGCTGCCGGCGGCGATGATCGCCAGCTCGGCCGGCCCGATCGCCCGCCCCGCCTCCAGGATCCGGCGCCCCAGCTGGAGGTCGCTCGCCCGCGTTCGCACGTTCCTCGAGGGGGCCGCCGCTTCGTGCACGCGAATCCAGGCGGGAAGCGGCCCCGTGGCGTCGCGCCCGCGCGGCCCTGCCGACCCATCCGGCGCGACCGGAGTCGTCAGCTCCACCGCCACCACCGCGTCCGCACCGGGTGGCGTGGGTGCGCCGGTCGCGATCCGCAGGGCGAGGCCCGGGGTCACCACGATCTCCGAGGCACGACCGGCCGCCACCTCGCCGGCGACGCGCAGCAGGACGGGGTCGTCCTCCGTCGCGGCGGCCACGTCGGCCGCGCGGATCGCGTACCCGTCCATCGCCGAGTTGTCCCATGGCGGCAGGTCGGTCGCGGCGACGACATCCGCCGCCAGCACGCGCCCGAGGGCGTCGGAAAGGTCTACGTCCTCGGCGGCCAGGGACGCGGGGATCGCCCCGAGGACCTGGGCGCGGGCGTCCTCGATGGGCATCAGCTCGTTCACGGGCGTGACCTCGCCTGGACCGACCGTTCGTGGACCAGCCGCCCGATCCCCCGCCGGGTCAGCACGCCCACCAGCTGCCCGTCGTCGATCACGGGCAGCCCATCGACGCCGGCCGCGTGGAGAAGCGCCGCGGCGGGCCGCAGGGCATCCCCCGAAGCGGTCGGCGGGAGCAGGTCGGCGGGCGTCATGGCAACCGCCGCCTGGGTCCGTCTCCAGGCCGAGCGGCCCGCCCGCCGGAGCTCGCGCGGCCCCACCAGGCCCACCAAGCGGTCGCCGGCCATGACTCGGACCAGCGAGGCGCTCTCCGGGCCTGCCAGGACCGCCGCGAACGCGTCGAGCGTCACCTGCGGCGGGACCGCGGGGAGGTCGCGCTCCATCGCGTCGCCGACGGTCGCGCCGGCGACGAGCTCCTCCAGCACCTCCTGGCGGACCTGCGCGCCGCTGGACCCCCGGACGAACCAGCCCAGCACGCCCACGAAGAGGCCGTCCACGAGGTCCCCCGTCACGGCCAGCAGCACGCCCGACGCCATCAACCCGATGCCCAGGAGACGCCCGGCCAGGCCGGCGGCGCGCGTTCCACGGTTCTCGTCCCCGGTCAGCTGCCAGGCGATCGCGCGGAGCAGCCGGCTGCCGTCCAGCGGGAAGACCGGGGCCAGGTTGACCAGCCCCACGAAGCAGCTCAGCAGCCCGACGGTCGCCAGTGCGTCCCCCGGCGCCTGCGCTGCGACCCCCGATGCCCCGGGCGGGCTGATCGCCGCCGAGATCACCAGGGCAGCGAACCCGAGGCCGAGGCTTGCCGCCGGTCCGGCGATCGCGATCGCCGCCTCCCAGGCTGCCGTGCGGGCGCCGCGCTCCGCCGGCGACACCCCGCCGAATAGGAGCAGCGTCACCGAGGCGGGAGACGCGTTCGCCCGGCGCGCGACGGCCAGGTGCGCGAGCTCGTGGAGGAGCACCGAGGTGAAGAAGCCGGCGCCGGCCGCGATCGCGACCGCCCAGGAGACGCTGCCCGGCCAGCCTGGGTTCTGCCCGGGCAGGTCCACGGCCCCAAGCGACGCCACGAGGAACGCCGCGATCAGCGTCCACGAAAGGTGCACCCGGATCTCCGTGCCCATCAGGCGCGCCACCGGCACTCCCCGCGTCAGCACGTCAGGCGCTCCGCCGCGCCATGCGGCGCGCGAACGCCCACGTCGCCAGCGTGAGGAGCAGGCCCACGACCGCGATCGCGACGCTCGTCTCCGTCCAGAAGTCGTACGGGAAGAGCTGGACCAGGCGGTCCGTCGCCGGGTCGAACTCCCAGTTCCCGGCCGGAAACAGCAGGTCGTGGAAGATCGTGAAGGCCTGGTCGAAGGCGATCGCAAATGCGCTCCCGATCACGACCGCGCCTACGGCGAGGATCGCGGCGCCGCGGGCGACCGCGCGCCAGAACCAGGCCCGGCGCCGCCAGCGGATCCCGCCGAGCACCAGCACGACGATCGCCACCACCACCAGCAGGACGAACACGACCACGACCCGGTGGACGTCGGCCATGTGGGCCCGCTCGCGCTCGTTGAAGACGGGCACGCCGGCCACGGCCTGGGCGAACGTCCCCGGCCCCAGGAACACCTCGCCCACCACGGAGTCCGTCACCGCGTGCACGGTCGGCGGCGGATAGCCGGTCCACAGGTCGGCACGGGTCCGGTCCTGCTCGAAGGCGATCCAGAGCGGGTTGAAGAACAGACCCACGGCGAGGCCCACCAGCGCCAGGACCGTGGCCAGCGCCACCGCGATCGCCGCGGGCGACCGGCGCGCGCCCCGCTCGCCGACCGCGTGCGCGGTGACCGTCATTGGTCGTGGAGCGTCCGGGCCTGTTCCCACCACGTCTCGACCACGAGGTCGCTCGGCGGCGTCACCTGGAGGCGGCCCGCCGCCCGGGCGATCGCCGCCGAGAACGTCTCGAGATCCACCCGGAGCACGGATCCGAGGCCGTCGAAGCCGGCCACGGCGAACAGGTCGTGCTCGGCGGAGCCGAACCCCGCCAGGTTCAGGAGCAGCGCCTCGTCGCGCCAGCGCAGGACGTCGTTCGTGGACGCGTCCACCTGGTCCGCCAGGGTCTGGCGTCGCGTCGGCGTCTCCGAGACTTCCAGCAGGAGCCCGGTCGTGAAGATTCCCTGGCGCGCCAGGCGCTCCAGGTGGATCGGCTCGATCCTGGTCAGCTCAACGATGGGCGGCACGGGCGCGGCTCCTCCGGCAGGGTGGCGCGTGGAGGCGCCATTGTACGGTCCGCCGTCCCGCGACGACCGCGACAGCCGGCGCAGGCTCAGCGCTCCGGCTCGTCGCCTCCCCAGTGCCAGCGGACGTCGTCATCCTCCTGCGGGACGCCCGTCGCGCTCTTGCGCCCCTCCGGCCCATGGGCCACCCCGTATCCCCCCAGCCGCGACGAGCGAACCCATCCG
>CAZKXK010000121.1:0-7058 GCA_964556585.1 uncultured Anaerolineaceae bacterium | reverse complement strand
AGGAGGCACGGTGCCTCCCGGCTCCCACCCGCGCGGCGTCCCCCCGGCCCAACGGGCCGTCGCGGAAAGGATAGCTCGATGCAGGCTCAGGGTCTCTTTGCGGCCAGCGTCCTCCGCCAGCCGTCGGCGTCCGCACGCTGCACCTGCGAGCACTGGGTGCACTGCGACTGCGCCTGCCACGACCGGCGTTGCGATCCGTCGCAGAGCACGTGCGATGTCGCGTTCCTGCCCGACGATGGCGGCCTCGCCGCGTGGGGCTGCCCGGGCTGCACGCCCGGCGACGGAGCTCCCCACTATCTCGGCTGCGAGCTGATGGGCTGGAACGTGCCCGTAGCGCGCGGGTTCGCGGGAGCTTCGTAGGCGGCCGGGGCCTCGCGGGCCGCTGGGCGGCGATCCCGGGCGAGACGGCTCGGGCGAGGCGACGACCGGCGTCAGGCGGGGAGGAGCGGCGTCAGGCCGGGAGCAGCGCCTCCCCGTGCATCAGGTAGCGGTCAACGCCGCGGGCGGCGCTGCGCCCCTCCTTGATCGCCCACACCACCACGGACTGGCCGCGAGCGCAGTCGCCGGCCGCGAAGACGCCGGGCACGCTGGTCATCTTGTCCTCGCCGGTTCGGACCAGGCCGCGCGGATCCAGGTCGCACCCGAACGCCCTGGGCAGCGCTGACTCCGGGCCCGTGAACCCGAGCGCGAGGAGGACGAGATCGGCGGGGACGATCTCCGCGGTCCCCGGCACTTCCCGCATCTCGAAGCGCCCGTCCGCCGAGGTGGTCCATTCGATCCCCGCGACCTCGATTCCCGTGACCCGCTCGTTGCGCCCGATGAAACGCCGCGTGGTGGTGGAGTAGCGGCGCGGATCCTCGCCCCACAGGGCCTTCGCCTCCTCCTGGCCGTAGTCGAGGCGGTAGACCTTGGGCCACTCCGGCCATGGGTTGTCGGCCGCGCGCGTGTCGGGCGGCCGGGGCAGGATCTCCAGCTGGCGCACGTGCCGGGCACCCAGGCGGATCGCGGTGCCCAGGCAGTCGGTGCCCGTGTCGCCGCCCCCGATCACCACCACGTCCCTGCCTGCCGCGTCGATCGGGACGTCCGCGTCCGGCCCGGAATCGAGGAGCCGGCGCGTGTTGCCGCGCAGGAAGTTCATGGCCAGGTGGATGCCGCCCAGCTCGCGGCCGGGGACGGCGATGTCGCGCGCGACCGTGGCGCCCGTCGCGAGCACCACGGCGTCGAACTCGGCCAGGAGCTGCTCCGCCGCGACGTCCGGGCCCACCGTGACCCCGGTGACGAACCGCACGCCCTCGTCGGCCATGAGCTGGACGCGCCGCGCGACGACCCCCTTGTCGAGCTTCATGCTGGGGATGCCGTAGACGAGCAGGCCGCCGATCCGGTCCGCGCGCTCGAAGACCGTGACGAGATGGCCGGCCTGGTTGAGCTGCGCCGCGGCCGCCAGCCCGGCCGGACCGCTTCCCACCACGGCCACCGCCCGTCCGGACCGTGTGAGCGGCGGGTTCGGGACGACCCAGCCGTTCTCCCAGGCCCGGTCGGCGATCTCCTGCTCGATGGTCTTGATCGCCACCGGGTCGCCGTTGATGGCGACCGTGCAGGACCCTTCGCAGGGTGCCGGGCAGACGCGGCCGGTGAACTCGGGGAAGTTGTTCGTGCGGTGGAGACGGAGGCTCGCCTCGCGCCACTGCCCGCGATACACGAGGTCGTTCCACTCGGGGATCAGGTTGTTGATGGGGCAGCCCGAGGCCACGCCCGAGATGAGGGTCCCGGTGTGGCAGAACGGGACGCCGCAGTCCATGCAGCGCGCGGCCTGCTGGGTAAGCGTCGCCTGGTCGAGCGGTGGGTGCGCCTCCCTCCAGTCGCGGATCCGCTCCAGCGGCGGGCGATTCTCGATGGCGCGGCGCCCGAACTCCATGAAGCCGGTGGGCTTGCCCATGCCTAGGACCCCCCGGCCCGGGCGAGGTCGGCGGCGTTCTCCTCGAAGGCGGCCATCTCCGCCTCGCCGTCGCTGAGCCCGGCCGCGCGCATCCGGGCCTGCGCCTCCAGCACGCGGCGGTAGTCGTGGGGCATGACCCGCACGAAACGGCGCGCCGCCGCGCCCCAGTCGGCGAGCAGGGTGGTCGCGCAGGCGCTGCCGGTCAGCGCCGCGTGGCGCTCCACGAGGCCGCGAACCTCGGCGACCTCGGCAGGATCCGCGAGCGGCTCCAGGGCCACCATCTCCGTGTTGCAGGCGGAGGCGAAGTCGCCGCGCTCGTCGTGGACCCAGGCCACGCCGCCGGACATCCCCGCCGCGAAGTTGCGCCCGGTCGGTCCGAGCACCACGAGCCGACCGCCGGTCATGTACTCGCAGCCGTGGTCGCCCAGGCCTTCCACGACCGCCGTCGCACCGGAGTTGCGGACCGCGAACCGCTCCCCGGCGATCCCGCTGATGAACGCCTCGCCGCCGGTCGCGCCGTAGAGGGCGACGTTCCCGGTGATCACGTTGTCGCGGGCCGCGAAGGGCGCGCCGGCCGGTGGAAAGAGGACGAGCCTCCCGCCGGAGAGCCCCTTGCCCAGGTAGTCGTTCGCGTCGCCCTCCAGCAGGAGCGTGATCCCCGGCGGGATGAAGGAGCCGAAGCTCTGGCCGGCGGAGCCACGGAATGTGAGGCGGATCGTGTCGTCCGGCAGACCGTCCCTGCCCCAGCGCCGGGTCACCTCGGAGCCGAGCATGGTTCCAACCACCCGGTTGACGTTGCGGATCGGCAGCATGGCGCGGACAGGATGGCCGTCCTCGAGGGCGGGACGGCAGAGCCCCAGCAGCGTGGTCGCGTCGAGCGAATCCTCGACCCGGTGCTCCTGGGGGACCGTGCACGTCCGGCCCCGGCCGGCTGGCACGTCGGGCTGGAAGAGGATCCGGCTGAAGTCCAGGCTGCGGGCCTTGGGATGGTCGATCGCGGGGACCATCTCCAGCCGGTCGGACCGGCCCACCATCTCCTCGATCGTCCGGAAGCCCAGGCGGGCCATGTGCTCGCGCACCTCGGACGCGATGAAGGTCATGAAGTTGACGACGTGCTGTGGGTCGCCGCCGAAGTTCCGGCGGAGCTCCGGGTCCTGCGTCGCCACGCCGACCGGACAGGTGTTGAGGTGGCAGGCCCGGACCATGATGCAGCCCAGCGAGACGAGCGGGGCGGTGGCGAAGCCGAACTCCTCGGCGCCCAGCAGCGCCCCGATCACGACGTCGCGGCCGGTCTTGAGCTGCCCGTCGACCTCGACCGCGATGCGCGAGCGCAGGTCGTTCATCATCAGGACCTGGTGGGCCTCGGCCAGGCCGAGCTCCCAGGGGACGCCGGCGTGCTTGATGGACGTGAGCGGCGAGGCACCCGTCCCGCCGTCGTGGCCGCTGATCAGCACGACGTCCGCGTGGGCCTTGGCGACCCCGGCGGCGATCGTCCCCACGCCGACCTCGGCCACCAGCTTCACGCTGATCCGGGCGTGGTGGTTCGCGTTCTTGAGGTCGTGGATCAGCTCCGCGAGGTCCTCGATGGAGTAGATGTCGTGGTGCGGCGGCGGGCTGATCAGGCCTACCCCCGGGGTGGAGTGGCGGGTGCGCGCGATACAGGGGTAGACCTTGGACCCGGGCAGCTGGCCGCCCTCGCCCGGCTTCGCGCCCTGGGCCATCTTGATCTGCAGCTCGCTGGCGTTGACCAGGTACTCGCTGGTCACCCCGAAGCGGCCGCTGGCGACCTGCTTGATCGCGCTGTTGCGGGAGTCGCCGTTCGGGAGCGGCGCATAGCGGGCCGGATCCTCGCCGCCCTCGCCGGTGTTGGATTTGCCGCCCAGCCGGTTCATCGCGATCGCGAGCGCCTCGTGGGCCTCCGCGGAGATGGATCCGTAGCTCATCGCGCCGGTCTTGAAGCGGCGCACGATCGCCGAGACCGGCTCCACCTCGTCCAGCGGGACCGGGCGGAGCGCGGGCCGCAGCTCCATCAGCCCGCGCAGCGTCGCGAGGCGCTTCGACCGGTCGTCGACGAGGCTCGTGTAGTCCTTGAACGTCGCGTAGTCGCCGGTCCGGACGGCGCGCTGGAGCAGGTGGATCGTGAGCGGGTTGAAGAGGTGCGTCTCGCCCTGGGACCGGTACTGGTATTGCCCGCCGATGCCCAGCTGGTGCTGCACCGCCGGCCGGCGGGTCGAGTAGGCGCGGTCCTGGCGAGCGCTGACCTCGTGTGCCACGCCCTCGATCCCGATCCCCCCGATCCGCGTCGGCGTCCCGCTGAAGTACTCGTCGATGAAGTCGCGGTTGAGCCCGAGCGCCTCGAAGACCTGGGCCCCGTGATAGCTCTGGACCGTCGAGATCCCCATCCGGGAGATCGCCTTGATGACCCCCTTCAGGAGCGCCTTCCGGTAGCGCTTCTCGGCGGCGTCGGTGGGTCCCTCGATCACGCCCAGGCGCACCTGGTCGTCGATCGTCTCGAAGGCGAGGTAGGGGTTGATCGCGCTGGCGCCGTAGCCCACCAGGAGGCAGAAGTGGTGGGCCTCGCGCGGCTCGCCGGATTCGAGCACCAGGCCCACCTGGGTGCGCGTCCCGGCCCGCACGAGGTGGTGGTGGACCGCGGCCACGGCCAGGAGCGCCGGGATCGGGGCGTCCTTCTCGTCGTGCCCGCGGTCGGACAGGATGATCAGGTTGTGGCCCTCCGCGATCGCCTCCGACGCACGGTGGCGCACGTCCTCGATCGCCTGCCGGAGCCCCTGGCCGTTGTCCGCGCTGCGAAAGAGGATCGGCAGCGTGATCGACCGGAAGCCGCGCGCGGCCGGCCCACCGTCGAGCTGGCGGATCTTCTCCAGCTCCAGGTTGGAGAGCACCGGCGAAGGGAGCGCCAGCTGGAGGGCCGCCCGCGGTCCCGGCTCCAGGAGATTGTCCTCCGGGCCGATCGACGTCTCGGTGGCCATGATGATCTCCTCGCGGATCGCATCCACGGGCGGGTTCGTGACCTGCGCGAAGAGCTGCTTGAAGTACCCGTACAGGAGCTGGGGCTGGTCGGAGAGGACGGCCAGCGCCGCGTCGTTCCCCATGGAGCCCACCGGGTCCGTGCCGGTGGTCGCCATCGGGTTGATGATCAGGCGCACGTCCTCGGCGTTGTAGCCGAAGACCTCCTGGCGGCGCAGCACGGTCGCGTGGTCCGGCTCGATGACGCCGGGCGGGTCGGGAAGCTCCCCGATCCGGGTCAGCCACTGCCGGATCCACGCCCCGTAGGGCTGGGCCGACGCGGCGGCGTCCTTGAGCTCGCGGTCGGAGACGATCCGACCCTCGGCGGTGTCCACCAGGAACATGTGGCCGGGCCGGATGCGGCCCTTGGCCACGACCTGCGCGGCCGGGATGTCGAGGACGCCCGCCTCGGACGCCATGATGGCCCGTCCGTCGGCCGTGATCGTGTAGCGCGCAGGGCGCAGCCCGTTTCGATCCAGCGTCGCGCCCACGCGCACGCCGTCGGTGAATGCGATCGAGGCCGGGCCGTCCCACGCCTCCATCAGGCAGGCGTGGTACTCGTAGAAGGCCCGCAGCTCCGCCGACATGGTCTCGTCGCGGCTCCACGGCTCGGGCACCAGCATCATCATCGCGTGCGCCAGCGAGCGGCCGGACAGGTGGAGCAGCTCCAGGACGTTGTCCAGGATGGTGGAGTCGGAGCCCTCCGAATCCACCGCCGGGAGCACCTTCTGGAGGTCGTCCCCGAACAGTGACGAGCGGAACATCGACTGGCGGGCGTGGAACCAGTTGACGTTGCCGCGGAGCGTGTTGATCTCGCCGTTGTGGGAGATGTACCGGTAGGGGTGGGCGCGGGCCCACGACGGGAACGTGTTGGTCGAGAAGCGCGAGTGGACCATCGCGATCGCGCTCGCGTAGCGCGGGTCCACGACGTCCGGGTAGTACGTCAAAAGCTGCGAGGCGTTGAGCATCCCCTTGTAGACGATCGTCCGGCAGCTCAGCGACGCGATGTAGAAGTCGCCCCGGCCGGGAAGCGCCGAGCGCGAGATGGCCTTCTCGACCAGGCGCCGGGCGACGAACAGGCGGCGGTCGAACGCGACGTCATCCACCGCGTCCGCCGGCCGGCCCACGAAGACCTGGCGGATGACGGGCTGGCTGGTCCGGGCGGTCTCGCCCAGGCCGTCGGGCGCGGTGGGGACGTCGCGCCAGCCGAGCAGGTCGAGCCCCTCGGCCGCGAGGACCCGGGCGACCTGTCCCTCGCAGGCCGTCCGGCTCGACTCATCGCGCGGCAGGAAGAGCATGCCGACGCCGTATCCGGGTTCGACTGGCAGCCGGAGCCCCTGCTCCGCGGCAACCGCGCCCAGGAAGCCGAAGGGGACCTGGGTCAGGACCCCCGCGCCGTCCCCGGTGTTCCGCTCCGACCCGCTGGCCCCGCGGTGCTCCAGGTTGACGAGCACGGTGAGCGCGTCGCGCACGATCCCGTGGGAAGGCCGGCCGGCGATGTCGCACACGAACCCGAAGCCGCAGGAATCGTGTTCGAACGACGGCTCGTAGAGGGACTGGGCCACGCTGGATCCCCTTCGTGCGCTCGGTCGAGCGACGATAGCAACCCGGCCCGCGAGGTTGGGTACCGACAAGGAGTTGGTTCGGTTGCCGTCTCGGACCGGAGGGCAGTGACCCGCGGGTCGGAGGCGGGCGCCGGGCGGCCGACCCCAGCCTGGCGCTGATGCCAGCGCCCGTTCGCCCCTGAATACGGCGCCGGCGAGGAGGCGGGCGCCGGGCGGCCGACCCCAGCCTGGCGCTGATGCCAGCGTCCGTTCGCCCCTGAATACGGCGCCGAAGGAGTTCAGTTCGGCTCTGCGCGTTGCGGACATATTCCCGGCGGTGGAGATGCGCCGCCCGCGGTGGAGATGGTGGACATCGTGGACGCGCATCGACCATGGCTGATCTCCATCGACCGGGGTGGATATGCCCGCAAGTCGCATATCCGCCGGAAGCCAGCTTCTGGCCGTATTCACAGCCGAACGGGTGGCTGCATCAGAGGCCGCCTGCCCCAGCGCAGGCGGCATGGCCCCAGTGGGCGGCGTGGCCCTGGCGG
>CAZKXK010000120.1:0-7091 GCA_964556585.1 uncultured Anaerolineaceae bacterium | reverse complement strand
TTCTCGACGAGCGGCTCGGCGTCGCCCGGAGTCAGCTCGGGGACGATCCGCCAGTCGTCGCTGCCCCTCGCAAGCCCCTCGTCCGAGTGCTGGACCCAGACGACGGGAACCCGTTCTCGCCGCGCCTTCTCGACAAGGCCGCCGACGTTCGCGACGACGACGTCGCGCTCGTACGCCCCCGCGACGACGCCGTTCTGCACGTCGACGACGAGGAGCGCGGTGTTCGGCCGATTCGCGAGCGTGGTCATGGTCTCCCCCCTTTGAGCGATGGGCTGCCGCGTCCCTGCACGATAACCCGTCCAGCGATCGCTGGCCGGACCGAACCTGGGGTCGCCCCGTCGATCGTCTTGCGGGCCGCACCCGCCCGTCCCCGGTGCTCGCCGTGCCTCGTCGCGCTAGCATCGATCCGCACATGAGAGCGTCGCGCCTCCTCCTGTCCAGTCTCGTCGGGCTGGCGTGCGCATACGCGCTGTACCTCCGAAGTAACGCCCACCGGAATGGCAACCGGCTCTTCTACCGGGACGGTCGGCCGAACATCGCCGGGCGTGCCGCGGGGCGAGCGTGGGCGCTCGTCAGCGGGCTGGGCCTGGGGCCATCGTTCCTGGTCGCGCTCGAGACGACGGGCTACCAGAGCGGCCGCGTCTCCTCCATTCCGATCGTGATCGGCGAGCACCAGGGAGAGCGGTACGTTGTTTCCATGCTCGGCGAGCGGTCGCCCTGGGTCCGCAACGTGCGGGCCGCCGGAGGGCGCGCCCGCATCCGGCACGGCCGGCGACACGAGGTGCGCCTGATCGAGGTGCCGCCGGACGAGCGCGCCCCCGTGATCAAGGCGTACCTCGAACGGGCCGTCGGAGCGCGTCCGCATATCCCGGTCGACCACTCGGCCCCCGTCGACGCCTTCGCGCCGATCGCGGCGGCATACCCCGTCTTCCGCATCGAAGAGTGAGGCAGTGAGCGAGGGCCAGCTCGAGCCCCGCATTGACGGGACAGCCCCGCGCTGGTCGATCCTGACGCGGTGACGTCGACCGCGTTCACTCCCAGTCGCCGACGCATCACCGCGCTTCGCCTGGCCTCCCAGCGCATCGGTGCGAGCGCGCTCTCGAGCCCAGGGGACGTCGTCCGCTGGATGCTGGCCATGCAGGCCCAGGATTTTCCCTGCGCGAGGTGGTCGATCGGCCTCCGCGCGCCGCTGGCGGGCGAGGCGGCGGTGGAGACCAGCTTCGGGTCCGGCGAGATCGTGCGCTCGTGGCCCATGCGGGGCACGCTGCACTTCGTGCCGGCAGAGGACCTGGGCTGGATGCTGGCGCTGACAGCGCCCCGGGCGATCCGGTCGGCCGCCTCCCGTCGCGCCGCCCTCGGGATCGCCGAGACGGACGTGGAACGGGCCCGGGAGATCGCGGTCGCGTCGCTGACCGGCGGCCGCGCCCTCACCCGGGAGGCGATCCTCGCGTCGATCGCCGCGGGTGGCGTGAGCACCGAGGGCCAGCGCGGCTACCACATCCTCTGGTACCTCGCGCAGACCGGAACGCTCGTCCTGGGGGCTGCCCTGGGCAGGCAGCAGACATTCACGCTGCTCCACGAGTGGGTGCGCGCGCCCAGGCGGCTGGAGCGCGACGAGGCGCTCGGCGAGCTCGCCTTCCGCTACTTCCGAGGTCACGGCCCGGCCACCGAGCGCGACCTTGCGCGATGGTCGGGGCTGACCATGGCGGATGTGCAGCGGGGCCTGGCGGTGAGCGGGGACCTCCTCGCTGCCCTCGAGCTCGACGGCGCCCGCTATCTCCTGGCGCCGGAAACCCTCGCCCAAGCGCCGGCGGCTGCCCGCGTGCATCTCCTGCCGGGTTTCGACGAGTACCTGCTGGGCTACCGGGACCGGTCCGCGGCCCTCGCGTCGGAGCACGGTGCGGCCGTCGTCCCCGGCGGCAACGGGATGTTCAAGCCCACCGTGGTGGCCGACGGAGAGGTCGTGGGGACCTGGCGACGCACCGTCGCCGGCGGCGAGGTCGTCGTCGAGCCGCTGCTCTGGACTCCGCTGCGGGGCGGGATGCGGGATGCCCTGGTCGAGGCGGTCGACGCCTACGGCGCCTTCCTCGGGCGGCCGGCGAGGCTCGCATGATCGGCGCGTCACGGCAGCGTCGGACGGTCGGGCGGGCCGCCTGATCACGCACAACATCGTGCCGGACTGACTCCGCGCTGGCCGCTCATGCCTGACGTCGGGGTCCGCCGGGCGTCACATTCCCGGAGCGTGGATATCCAGCCCGACGCGGAGATGGCGCGGGACGGACGCGCCATCCTGCGCGTTCGAGCATTCGGGGCCATGCTGGACCCCGCACTCACCGGTGACGTCCCCGCGATGCCGGAGCGCGCCGAGAGCGGACGATGAGAACGATCCTGCCACCCCGGGGCCTGCCCGGACCCCATCGCCGGCGGGCGAGGTCGCCCGCCGAGCTCGACGAGCCGATCCTCGCCGAGCTGTTCAGCGTGGAACGGCTGGAGCAGCACGCGCAGACCCTCGCCGCCGCCCAGACCGTCACCAACACGCCTCGGCGGGGACGCGCCGTGGGACCCCGGATCGCCGAGAACGGCCGAGTCCTGGCAGAGTCGTATCGCATCCTGGCGCGCGCGATCAAGGAGGAGCGGTCCATCACGCCGGCCGCCGAGTGGCTGGTCGACAACTTCCCGATCGTCGACGAGCAGCTCCGCGAGATCCGCGACGACCTCCCCCCGGACTACTACCGCGAGCTCCCCAAGCTGGCCGAGGGCCACCTGGCGGGGTATCCACGGGTCCTCGGTCTCGCCTGGGCCTACATCGCCCACACGGACAGCCGCTTCGATCCGGAAAGCCTGCGGCGCATGGTCCGCGCCTACCAGGGGGTGGAAGCGCTGACGATCGGCGAGCTGTGGGCGATCGCGATCAGCCTTCGAATCCTCCTGGTCGAGAACCTCCGCCGCATCGCCGAACAGATCGTGCAGGGCCGGGCGGCACGGCAGGACGCCGACGAGCTCGCCGACGGCCTGCTTGGCCTCCGCGCGGACAGCCCGGATGTCGCGATGGACTCCCTGCGGCGGCTCTCACCCGCGGCCTTCCCGACCGCGGCCCGCGTCCAGCTCTTCCAGCGCCTGCGCGACCAGGACCCCGCGGCCACGCCCGCCCTCCGCTGGCTGGAGAAGCTCCTCGCGGACCAGGGGACCACCGCCGAGGAGACGGTCCGCCTCGAGCACCAGGGCCAGGCGACGATGAACGTGACGATCAGGAACCTGATCACGAGCATGCGCCTGATCTCGTGGTTCGACTGGGCCGAGTTCGTCGAGAGCGTCAGCCTCGTGGACGAGGTCCTCGGCGCGCAACGCTCGTTCGGGGAGATGGACTTCGCGACTCGAGATCGCTACCGGCACGCCATCGAGGAGCTGGCCTTGAGCTCGGGCCTGACCGAGGTCGAGGTGGCCCGGAGGGCCGCGGCGATGGCGGACGCCGCGCCATCGCCCGGCGATGTCGGGGCGGCGATGGCGGCCCGATACCGCGATCCGGGCTACTTCCTGATTTCCGACGGCCGCCTGGCGTTCGAGCGCGCCCTGGGCGTTCAGGTCCCGCTGGGAGGGCGGTTCCGGCGCGCATATCTGCGGGCCGCGGCGCGTGGCTATGTCGCGACGCTCGCGCTGGTGACGGCGCTCATCCTCGCTGTTCCGGTCCTGCTGTCCGGGGACAGGCGCTCGGCTGGCACCCTGCTGGTCGCGATCCTCGCGCTCGGCCCGGCCTCCGACCTCGCGATCGCGCTCATGAACTGGGCCGTCACGAACGTGCTGGGCCCGCGAGCCCTGCCCCGGCTCGACCTGGACGAAGGCGTTCCGTCCCAGCTGCGGACACTCGTCGTCGTACCGATGCTGCTCTCCAGCGAGGCCGAGGTCGAGGCACAGGTCGGCCGCCTGGAGGTCCACTACCTGGGGAACCGCGAGGGAGACCTTCGGTTCGCCCTGCTGTCGGACTGGCTGGACGCGCCTGCCGAGCAGGTGCCCGGCGACGACGAGCTCCTGGCGGCGGCGGCGGCGGCGATCGATCGGCTCAACGAACGCCACGGTGAGGCTCCGGGGGGAGGCGCCCGGTTCCTGCTCTTCCACCGGAAGCGACGCTGGAACGAGGCCGAGGGCTGCTGGATGGGCTGGGAGCGCAAGCGCGGCAAGCTCCAGGAGCTCAACGCCCTCCTGCGGGGCTCGTCGGCCACCGGCATCCTGACCACCGGGCGGCCCGCCTCCACGCCGCCGCCAGGCGTGCGCTACGTGGTCACGCTCGATGCCGACACGCGGCTGCCCAGGGGCGCGATCGGTCGCCTCGTGGGCACCATCGCCCACCCGCTCAACCAGGCGACGTTCGACTCGAAGGCCGGCCGGGTGACGATGGGCTACGGAGTGCTGCAGCCCCGGATCACGTCGACGCTCCCGGCCGAGCACGAGGCATCGATCTTCCAGCGGTCGTATGCGGGAGCGGCCGGGATCGACCCCTACGCATCCGCGGTCTCCGACGTCTACCAGGACCTGTTCCGGGAGGGGAGCTACACCGGCAAGGGAATCTACGACCTCGACGCGTTCGACGCGGCGATGGCGGACCGGGTACCCGAGAACGCGCTTCTGAGCCATGACCTGTTCGAGGGCGTGTTCGCCCGGGCCGGGCTGGTGACCGACGTCGAGCTCTTCGATGAGTACCCGTCGAACTACCTGGTCTCCGCGGCCCGCCTGCACCGCTGGGCACGGGGCGACTGGCAGCTTCTGCCCTGGATCCTTGGCCGGGCCCGCGACGCCACCGGCGGGCGGAGCCTGAGCTCCCTGCCTTCGATCGCCCGCTGGAAGATGATCGACAACCTCCGCCGGACGATGTCGGCCCCGCTGTCGCTGGCCACGCTCGTGGCAGCCTGGACGCTCCCGTCCGTCCCGGCTGGCCTGTGGACCGCGTTCGTGCTGGCCGCGGTCGTCCTCCCGGCGGCGCCGCCCGTCCTGGGGGGGCTGCTGCCGCGGCGGACCGGCATCTCCAAGCGCAGTCACCTGCGAGCGGTGGGCGCGGACATCACCCTCGCCGCCGCCCACGTGGGTCTCGGCCTCACGTTCCTCGCGCACCAGGCGTGGCTGATGGCAGACGCGATCCTGCGAACCCTGGCGCGTCTGTATGCGACCCGGCGCAACCTCCTGGAGTGGACGACCGCTGCGCAGGCCAAGGTCCGCAGCGACCTCGCCCTCGCCGGGTTCTACCGACAGATGGCGGGCGGAGTCGCGATCGCGGCCGCGGTCGGGGTCCTCGTCGTCGCGGTGAAGCCGGGTGCGGGCTGGATCGCCGCGCCGTTCGTCGCCTTGTGGCTGGTCTCACCGGCCGTCGCCCGATGGGTCAGCCTGCCGCCTCCGGAGTCGGCGGCCGGGCAGCTGTCGGGGGCGGACGTCACGTCGCTCCGCCTGACTGCCCGCCGGACATGGCGGTTCTTCGAGGCCTTCGTTGGCCCGGGCGATCACGCGCTGCCGCCCGACAACTTCCAGGACGATCCTAGGCCGGTCGTCGAGCACCGCACGTCGCCCACGAACATCGGGATGTACCTGCTGGCTACCGTGACCGCTCGCGACTTCGGCTGGATCGGGACGCTCGAGATGGTGGAGCGGCTGGAGGCGACGCTCGCGACCGTCGGGAGCCTCGAGCGCTTCCGCGGGCACCTGTACAACTGGTACGACACGCACGACCTGCACCGGCTCGAGCCGGCGTACATCTCATCGGTCGACAGTGGGAATCTCGCCGGCCACCTGCTCACGCTGTCCAACGCCTGTCGCGAGATGATCGACCAGCCGCTCCCGCTCTCGGCCGCGCTCGCCGGGATCGGCGACGCGATCGAGCTGACCCGCGAGGCTGCCATCGCGATGGGTGATGAGCGGAGGAGCCAGACGCTGACCCGGCGCCACCTCGACGAGGCGGTCGAGTCCGCGGCGAGCGCCCGCCTCGTGGCCCCGGCCTCGCCCGCCGCCTGGACGGCCCGCCTCGAGGATCTCGCCGGGCAGGCCGGGACGCTGGCGGACATTGCCGCCACGCTCACGGCAGAGCGTGGCGACGGCCCGGACGGTGAGCTGGTCGCCTGGGCCCAGCTGGCGCAGCAAGCGGTGAGCAGCCATGCTCGAGACCTCGCCCTGCTTCAACCGCTCCTGCCGGGGGACGCCTTCCCGACGCTGGCCGAGCTGTCCGATCCGCCGGCCCGCATGCCCGGCGACGCGGCGCCGGCCGCGGTCGCCCTCGTTCGACGCCTCCAGGCGATCGCCGACCAGGCCCAGCAGCTCTTCCGGGAGATGGACTTCGGCTTCCTCTTCGACCCGACGCGCAAGCTCCTCTCGATCGGGTTTCGAGTCCGGGACGGCACGCTGGATCCGAGCTACTACGACCTGCTCGCCTCGGAGGCCCGCCTGGCCAGCTTCCTGGCGATCGCCAAGGGGGACGTCACGCCGGATCACTGGTTCCGGCTGGGCCGCGCATTGACGCCCGTCTGTCGGGGCTCCGCGCTGATCTCGTGGTCGGGGTCGATGTTCGAGTACCTGATGCCCGCCCTCGTGATGCACTCCCCGGTCAACAGCCTGCTGGACAATACCTACCGGCTGGTGGTGGCGCGCCAGATGAGCTACGCCGCGGAGCTCGGCGTTCCCTGGGGCATCTCCGAGTCGGCGTTCAACGCGCGTGACCTCGCGCTCACGTACCAGTATTCGAGCTTCGGCGTGCCGGGTCTCGGCCTGAAACGGGGCCTGAGCGAGGATGTCGTCGTGGCCCCCTATGCGACCGCCCTCGCCGCGATGATCCAGCCGCAGGCGGCGGTCCGCAACTTCGCCCGCCTGCGCAGTGCCGGGGCGGCCGGGCAGTACGGCTTCCGGGAGGCACTGGACTACACGCCGCGCCGGCTTCCCGAGGGTGCGTCGGTCGCGATCGTGAAGAGCTACATGGCGCACCACCAGGGGATGGCCCTGGTGGCGCTGGGCAACGTCCTCAACGGCGACACGATGGTGGAGCGCTTCCATGCCGACCCCATGATCGAGGCGACGGAGCTGCTGCTCCAGGAGCGGATGCCGCGCGACGTGCTCGTGGC
>CAZKXK010000119.1:0-7117 GCA_964556585.1 uncultured Anaerolineaceae bacterium | reverse complement strand
CCGGCTTCGAGAAGGAATACCCCTGGATCACGGTGGACTACCAGGCGCTCGACTGGGACTCGATGAACGAGAAGTTCACCGTGGGCGTCTCGTCGGGCGAGGCGCCGGATGTGGCGACGCTCGACATGACCTGGATCCCGACCCTGGCCGCCAACGGCGCGCTGGAAGACCTGAGCACGATCTCGGGCGGCCAGCTGAACGGCACACCGATCGCGGACCACTACACGAAGGGCGCGCTCGACGCGATGACCTTCGACGGGAAGTTCGTGACGATGCTCTTCGACTTCGATACCTACGCGCTCTACTACCGCGCGGACCTCTTCGCCAAGAAGGGGATCGCGGTGCCGACCACCTGGGATGAGCTCCGTGCCGCCGCCAAGCAGCTCGCCGAGAGCTCCAAGGGAAGCGGCAAGCCGGACCGCTACCTGTACGCCATCCGGCCGAACACGTTCCACTTCTCGCAGTTCCTGTTCCAGGACGGCGGCACGATCCTGAACGCGGACAACACGAAGGCCGCCTTCAACTCCGCCGCGGGCGTCGCCGCGGTCCAGATCCAGAAGGCGATGCTCGACGACGGATCCGGCCTCTACTGGCCGGACGCCAACAACGACCTGCTGCCGGCCATCACCTCCGGGCAGGTGGCCATGTTCGCGGACGGCCCGTACTACATGGGCCTCCTGAAGACCGGCGTCCCCGACCAGTCCGGCGACTGGAAGATCGCGCCCGCCCCGTACGCCACGCAGCCCGGGAGCTACCTGGGCGGGACGGGCCTCGGGATCCCCGTCGGCGCGAAGCACAAGGACGCAGCCTGGCTGTTCATCCAGTACATGCTCCGGCCCGAGCAGCAGGTCGGCGTGTTCACGTACGCCGGAGCCGCCCCGGCCACGACGGCCGCGCTGGAGAGCCCCGAGCTGACGAAGCCCGACCCGTACTTCGGCGGCCAGGCCCCGTTCAAGGTCTTCCTGGACTCGATGGCGACCTCGACGCACTTCCCCTACGTGGGGGCCTGGACGGAGATCGACACGTTCATCACGGATTCGCTGCAGTCGGCGTTGCTGGGCCAGGCGACGCCGCAGGCGGCGCTCGACGACGCGGCGTCCCAGACGGACGACGCGCTGGCCAAGTGACCTGCTGCCGGACCGCCTGAGGAGGCATCGGGATGACGTGGCGGCGCCGCTTCCGCGGGGCGTCGGCGGGCTACCTGCTGATCGCGCCCGCCCTGGCGGCGACCGTCCTGTTCCTGGTCATCCCGATGGTCGTCTCCGCGTACTGGAGCCTGACCTCGTACAACGGGATCAAGCCGCCCGAGTTCGTCGGGCTCCAGAATTATGTCGACGTGCTGGGCAACTCGCGCTTCCAGAAGGCGTTCGAGAACACGATCGCCTTCGTGATCCTGGGGATGGGAATCGGGCCGGCGCTCGGGCTCGGCTCCGCGCTTCTTCTCGATCGCTCGCTGCGCCTGCGCGGGCTCTTCCGGGCCGCGTTCTTCCTGCCCACGATGACCTCCCTGGTGGTCGTGGCCACGATCTGGAAGTTCCTGTACAGCGACGCGGGGATCATCAACGCGGTCATCGGCTTCGTCGGGCTGCCGGCTGTCAGCTGGCTGTCCAACCCGACGACGGCGCTTCCCGCCGTGGTGGTCACGTCGATCTGGCAGGGTTTCGGGTTCGAGACCGTCGTGTTCCTGGCGGCGCTCCAGTCGATCCCGCGCACCTTCTACGAGGCGGCTTCGATCGACGGGGCGGGCCGCTGGGCCAAGTTCCGCTGGGTCACCCTGCCGGCCCTGCGTCCCACGATCCTGTTCGTGTACGTGATCGGGATCATCGGCAGCTTCCAGACCTACGACCAGATCTTCGTGATGACGAACGGCGGGCCGATCCAGGCCACGCGGACGATCGTGTTCGATCTCGTCGACCGCTTCAACCGGCTCGACCTGGGCGGCGCCTCCGCCGTCGCCTACATCCTCGTCGTGTTCCTGGCCATCCTGAGCTACCTCCAGCTCCGCATCGGGGAGGAGCGGGACTGATGGGTCGGCACCGGTGAAACCTCGCCCGCTGTCCCGCGGCGTGACCTACGCGTTCCTCATCGCGGCTGCTCTCCTGATGATCGCGCCGTTCCTGTGGAGCATCTCCACGTCCCTCAAGCAGCCGGGCGACGTCTTCGCCTACCCGCCACGCTTCCTGCCCGACCCGGTCACGTTCCAGAACTACGTCGACGTGTTCACCAAGCTGACCTTCGGTCGCTACTTCCTCAACAGCGTGATCGTCACCGGGTCGGTCGTGATTCTCAACGTGCTGTTCGGGACGGCGGCGGCATACGCGTTCGCCAAGCTCCGCTTCCCCGGCCGCGACGCGATCTTCTTCCTGCTGCTGCTCACGCTCATGGTCCCGTTCCAGGTGAACCTGATCCCGCTCTACAAGATCATGGTCGAGCTCCACAACGCGATTCCGCCGATCGGTGCCGACACGTACTTCGGGATCGTGGCTCCGAGCGCGATCCAGGTGTTCGGGATCTTCCTGATGCGCCAGTTCCTGCGGTCCATCCCGGACGAGATCCTCGAATCGGCCCGGATGGACGGCGCCTCCGAGTGGCGCATCCTGCGCTCGATCGTCTTCCCCGTCGCGCGGCCCGGCATGGCGACCCTGGCGATCTTCACCTTCCTCGGGGCGTGGAACGACTTTCTCTGGCCGCTGATCGTGACGAACTCGGACGAGATGCGGACGATGCCGGTCGGCCTGGCCCTGCTCGCGCGCAAGAACGCCTCGAACTGGGGCGACACCATGGCCGGAACCGTGCTCACGGCCGCCCCGCTCATCCTCATGTTCCTGGTGCTCCAGCGCCGGTTCATCGAGGGGCTGACGGCGGGCTCCGTCAAGGACGTCGGATGACGCCCAAGGGCGAGCGGCCGGACGCCTGGCTCGGCGAGATCCTCGGCCAGCCGGCGGCGATGACGCGAGCGTCGGTGGCGCTCGCCGCCCGCCCGGACCTGCTGGCGGCGCTGGCCGCGGCCGGTCGGCCGGGAGCCCCGATCGTGCTGACCGGCATGGGCAGCTCCGCCGCCGCCTGCGCCGCCGCCGCAACGGTCCTCGGGGGAGCAGGCGTGCTCGCGACGCCGATCGAGACGGCCGAGCTCCTCCACTTCCAGCTGCCGGCGCTCGCGGCGGCGGGGACGCTCGTGATCGTCAGCCAGTCGGGGGCCGGCGCCGAGCTGGTCCGGCTGCTCGACGCGCTCGGGTCGCTGCCTGCCCGGCCGCTCGTGGTCGGCGTCGCCAACGGCATCGCCAACCCGCTGTTCCGCCGGGCCAACATCGCGTTCGACACCGCGGCCGGCAGCGAGACGGGGCCGTCGAGCGGCACGTTCGCAGCCGCGCTCGTCACGCTCGCCGGCATCGTCCGCGCGCTCGCCCGGGGACCGTCGGCGGACGCGACCCGAATCGCCACCGAGGTCGGGCACCTCGCGGGTGCCGCGGCGCGCGCGCTGGCGGACGTGCTCGCGGCCGCGCCGCCGGCCGCCGCCACGATCGACGCCGCGTTCGCCGGCCGGTCCCACCGCGTGATCCTGGGCCGGGGGACGGCGCGTCCGGCCGCGGACATGGGCGCCCTCACGCTCAAGGAGGGGGCGGCGCTCGGCTGCGAGGCGCAGGATCCGGCGGCGTTCCGGCACGGCCCGCTGGAGCTGGCGGGCCCGGGTCTGGGCGCGGTCATCATCTCGCTGGACCCGGCGACCGCGCCGCTCGACGCCGGCCTGGCCGCCGAGATCGCGGCGGCCGGCAGTAGCGTGGTCCTGATCGGCCCGGCCGAGGCGACCGGACGGACGGCTGTCGGAGCGGCGGCCCCGGCTCGCGTGACCGCGATCCCCGTCCCGGCCGTGGACCCGCTCCTGGCGCCTGCCGTCGCGCTCCCGCCACTCCAGCTCTTCGCCCACCTGCTCGCCGTCCGCGCGGGGCGCGAGCCGGGCGTGCTGCTCCGCGCCGCCAAGGTCACGCTGCGCGAATGACCGGGCCCGTGCAGCGTGGCCGCCACTACCTCCGCGTCGACGGTCGGGCGACGCTCCCGGTGGGCGCCCACGTCGTTCCGCCGGCCGGCCCGGACTGGCCCTGGCGGGTCGGCGCGGAGGCGTTCGAGCGAGCCTTCACGGACATGGCGGCGCTCGGACTGGACGCGGCCCGCATCGACCTGCTCTGGGCGGCGCTCGAGCCGGCAGCCGGCACGTTCGACGAGACGCACCTCCGGGTGCTGGACCGCGTGCTGGAGCATGCCCGCAGGCTCGGGATCCGGCTCCACCCGACCCTGTTCACCGGTGGCGAGGTGGGCGACGCGTACTGGGACGTGCCGTGGCGAGCCGGGCGCCACCCGCACGCCGATCCCGGGATGCGCGCGCTCCAGGCGGACCAGGCCGCCATGCTCGGGAGGCGCTGGCGCAGCGACCCGGCGCTGCTGGCCTGGGATCTTGCCGACGAGCCACCGATGTGGCTCTTTCGCGAGACGACGGACGACGACGCCCGGGCCTGGACCGGAGAGCTGGCCGCCGCGCTCCGGGCCGCCGATCCCGGCCACCTGGTCACGATCGGGACCGCGAGCCAGGAAGTCGGCTGGGGCCCGTTCCGGGCCGACGTGGTGGCCGACCAGTTGGACTTCGCGTGCGTCCACCCGTACCCGATCTACAGTCCGGAGCTCTACCCCGACGGCCTGCTGGGAGCGCGTCTGACACACGCCGCCGCGTTCGAGACGGCGCTGGCGGCGGGAGCGGGACGGCCCGTGATGGTCCACGAGTACGGCGCCTCCGCGGCCCAGTTCGATCCCGAGCGGATCGCGGCCCACGACCGGCTCCTCGCCTGGTCCAGCCTGGGACGCGGCGCGATCGGGTTCTTCGCCTGGTGCTGGACCGACGCCGAGCCGGCCGCGTTCGGGCGCGCCCCGTACGTCCGCCAGGCGCACGAGACGCAGTTCGGCGTCACCGAGTGGAATGGGACGCTCCGGCCGCGCGGCCGGGTCCTCGGGGAGCTGGCGGCCACGGTCCGCGGGCTGCCGCTCGACGCGCTGGCAGGAGACGGGCCGTGGGCGAGCGTCGCCATCCCGGTTCCGCACGAGTTCGTGCGGCCGTACGACCCCGTCGCGTTCGGGCTGGAGGGGCCGCCCGCCGGCCTGTACACGCCCGCCGAGCAGGCCTGGACGCCGACCCGCTCGCCGGGCCCGCTGGTGGCGGCGTGGCTCAACGCGTTCGTCCTCGCGGCGCGGGCCGGGCTGAGCGCGGCATTCCCGCGCGAGCGCCTGGACGGGCGCTGGCCCGAGGCCCGGCTGGTGCTCCTGCCGGCACCGCTCGCGGCCACCTCGTCGTCGCTCCACCGCGTCCGGACCAGCTGGTGGTCGGGCGCGGCCGATCACTTCGCCCGCGGCGGAAGCGTGTACGTCTCCTGCTCGGCGGACGTGGCGATCCCGGAGATGGCGCCCCTGCTCGGAGCCCGGATCATCGATCGGGCGCCGGCCGGCGTGCCGCCGGTGCTGCGCTTCGTCCTGCCGTGGGGCCCATTCGCCCCGGGCGACGAGCTGGTCCTGCCACCGGGCGATGGGACCCTCATGACGGGGAGCGTCCTCCTCGCGCCCGCCGCGGGCTCGCACGTCGTGGCCGTGGACGCGACGGGGGAGCCGGCGCTCGTCCTCGCCCAGCCGGGCTCCGGGCGCTCGGTGGTCTGCGCGCACCCGGTCGAGCTCCTGCTTGCCCGCCAGCCGGGCGCGCACGGGCCGGCCGATCGGAGCTGGGGGCTGTACCAGGGCCTCGCGGAGGCCACGGGAACCGCTGAGCCGGCCGCAGCGCGTCACCCGGACGTCACGAGCGGCGTTCTCGCCGGGCCCGCCGGCGCCCTCCTCGTGCTGACGAACCACGGGCCGGACCCGGTCCGTGCCACGGTCACGCTGCCCGGGGACGCCTCCGACGTCCGCTCGTTCGGCCCGCATGGTCCGGCAGCCCTGCCGTTCGAGCCCGGCGCCACGGAGGTCAACCTGGCAGCCCATGGCGCCGCGATCATCGGCTGGGACCAGGCAAGGGCGAGCGAATGAGCGGTGCGACGCCGGTCGGGCGGGTAGCCCTGACCTTCGACGCCGAGCACCCCGACCGCCCCGCACCGCCCGGGGTCGCCGAGCAGCTGTTGGAGCTCCTTGACCGGCTTGGTGTGCCGGCCACGTTCTTCGTGCAGGGACGCTGGGCGGAGGCCTTCCCGGTGGCGGCCCGCCGGATCGTGGCGGCCGGCCATGCCGTCGGGAGCCACTCCTTCTACCACGCCCGCATGCCGCTCCTGTCCGACGCGGGCCTCGCGTCCGATGTCGCCACCGCCGAGCGCGTCCTGCGCGAGATCGCCGGCGTGGATCCGCGGCCCTGGTTCCGCTGCCCGTTCGGCGAGGGCGACGACGATCCACGAATCGGCGCCGCGCTTGCCCGGCTCGGCTACGCGAACGTCGGCTGGGACGTCGTCGCGGAGGACTGGGATCCGCGGCGCACCGCCGGGCAGGTGGAGGCCGACGTGGTGGCTGGCGTCTCCGCCCACGGCCATGGCGCGGTGGTGCTCCTCCACGCCTGGCCGGAGCGCACGCTCGCGGCGATTCCCGGGATCGTGCGGCGACTTCGCGACGGCGGAGCCGAGCTGGTCCGCATCGACGCACTCGGCCCGCTGCCGGCCACGGGCCCGAAGTGGCTGGCATGATCACCCCGCTCCCGGCCGCCGTCCTCGCCGTGGACGTCGGCAACCGCAAGACCGACCTCGCGCTCGTGGCGGCCGACGGATCGGTCCTTGCCGCCGCGCGTGGCGCGACGGCTTCGCACCAGGCGGTCGGCCTCGCGCGCGGACTGGAGCAGCTGGTCCGGCTCGCTACCCGCGCGGCGTCGGGGGCAGGCGGATCCGCGGGCGGCGCGTTCGGCCTGCGCTCCGCGACCGCTGCCCCGTTCGCCAGGGTCGGCGCCTTCTGCCTGGCTGGAGCCGACACGCCGCGCGATGTCCGACGCCTGGCGCGGGCGATCGGCCGGCTCGGGCTGGCGGCCGACGTGCTCGTCCGCAACGACACGGATGCGGCGCTCCGCGCCGGCGCCCCCGACGGGTGGGGAGTCGCCCTGATCTGCGGCGAG
>CAZKXK010000118.1:0-7160 GCA_964556585.1 uncultured Anaerolineaceae bacterium | reverse complement strand
GGTCGTCGACCGTGAACGGCCGGGCGGCAAACTTGCGGACCGTGATCACCGGCCCCACGAGCGAGAGCGGCTCGATGATCGCGTTGACCCGCGACCCGTCGGGCAGGCGGGCGTCCACCCGCGGGCTCATCGCGTCGATCCGGCGTCCCATCGGGGTGATGATCCGGTCGATGATCCGGAGCACGTGCTCGTCGCTCAGGAACGTGCTCTCGACACGCTCGATCTTGCCGTGCCGCTCGATGTAGATGTGGTCGGGGCCGTTGACCATGACCTCGGTGATGGACTCGTCCCGGAGGAACGGCTCCAGTGGCCCGAAGCCGGTCAGGTCGTCGGCCATCTCCTCGACGAGGCGCCGGCGTTCGTCACGAGACAGCACGAGCCCGTGCGCGTCGACAGCGCGGTCGACGATCGCCTCGACCTTGGCGCGCACGTCGACCCCCTCGCCGGCCTCGCGCAGCGTGTCGTAGGCCCGGATGAGGTCATCGTGCAGGCGGGCCCGGATCTCGCGCAGGGACTCGCCCCGCCCCGGTGGTGGGGCGGACCGCGGCGTTGCCGGCCCGACGGGCACGAGGGCGCCGGTCGTGGGGATCTCGATCCCGCGTTGCGCCCGCTCGACCCGTTGGAGCAGCGACATTCCGTGAACCTCCCGTCGGCCTGTGCCGTGGCCCCGGGGCACCGCGGACACCCGTCGCCAGCAGTGTGGGTGTAACACAATTCCGGTACCAACGGATAGATGGGCAAGGACCTTTGGCGGTGCCCCGGGTCACCGACCTGCGCCGGTGCAGGATGCCGCGCGGCCCGCCGGGCGGGACCGCATCCCGCCCGCTTCCACGACTGCTGCGCGTGGGGCCCGGCGCGTCCGGGCGTCCGCGTCGCGGTCGGGCCTGTACGATCGCAGGGTGGATCCCGGCGCCGGCGACTACGCGCTGCTCGACTTCGGTGCCGGCCGCCGCCTGGAGCGATTCGGTACCGTGATCCTGGATCGACCGTCCCCGGGCGTGGTCGACGTACCCGTGATGCAGCCGGAGGCATGGGCGGCCGCCGCCGCGCACTTCGGCCGTGCCGCGGGAGCGGACGACCTGGCCGGCTGGGACCCGGCCGACGCGCTTCCATCGGCCTGGGACATCGTCATCGACGGGTTGCGCATGGAGCTTCGCCTGACGCCGGCAGGCCAGGTCGGCATCTTTCCCGAGCACGCGGAGCAGGCCGCCTGGGTCGCCGCGCGAGCTGCCGCGGCAAGCGTCGGGCTGGGCCGGCCGGCCGAGGTCCTGAACCTGTTCGCCTACACCGGGTTTGCGACGCTTGCGCTCGCGCGCGCCGGCGCGCGAGTCGCCCACGTCGACGCCTCGCGGCCCGCGGTCGCCTGGGCCCGGCGCAACGCGACGCAGACCGGTCTCGGGGACGCCCCGGTCAGGTGGATCGTGGAGGATGCCCGCGCCTTCGTCGCGCGGGAGGCGCGCCGCGGCAGGGCGTACGACGCGATCGTCCTGGACCCGCCCACCTATGGGCATGCGCCCCGCGGGGGTGGCGCCTGGCGGATCGCGACGGACCTCGTGCCGCTTCTTGCCGGTTGCGCCACCCTGATGGGCCAATCGCCGCAATTCGTCCTGCTGACCGTGCACACGGCCGGGCTCGACGCGGCCGAGCTGCGACGGGTGATCGCGGGGGCGTTCGAGCCGGCGATCGCGCGTCGCGCCGACGTGGTGGCCCTTGGCGGGCGGCGGCCCGACGGGCGACAGCTTCCCGCCGGCCTCGCCATCCGGTGGGCGCCACGATGAGCGAGCGCGAGCACGGATCGCCCCCGACCCTCACCAGCACGGCGAACCCGCGCTTCCGCGCCGCGTTGTCGCTGCGGGATCGGCGCGAGCGGGCGCGGCACGGCCGACTCCTGGTGGACGGCGTCCGCGAGGTGGCCCGCGCGCTCGACGCGGGTGTCGCGCTCGTGGAGATCTTCGTGGCGCCCGGAGCCTCCCCGGAGCCCGCGGTCGATGCGGTGGTGGCACGGGCGGCCGGCTTCGGGATCCCCATCGTGCCGGTCACGGCCGACCTGCTCTCCCGTCTCGCGTACGGCGAGCGCGCCAGCGGGATCGTCGCGGTGGCGAGTGCGCCGGCGACCTCGCTGGAGGCGCTTCGGCTGCCGGCGGAGGCGCCCATCGTGGGCATCCTGGAGGACGTGGAGAAGCCCGGCAACCTGGGCGCGGTCTGCCGGAGCGCGGATGGGGCGGGGCTGGACGCGCTCATCGCAGCCGGCACGACGGCCGCCCCGGCCGATCCGTGGAACCCGAACGCGGTACGGGCGTCCCTGGGGACCGTCTTCACCATGCCGCTCGGGGTTGCGAGCACCGGGAGCGTGCTGGCCTGGCTGCGCGACCGTGGGCTGCGGGTGGTCGCGGCGCGCGTCGAGGGCAGCGTTCCGTACTCCGAGGCGGACCTTCGCGGTCCGGTGGCACTGGTCCTGGGCAGCGAGGCGACGGGCCTCACCGAGGCGTGGTCCGGCGCGGACGTGACCGCGGTCCGGCTGCCGATGCGCGGCCGGGCGGACTCGCTCAACGTCGCGGCGGCGGCAGCCATCCTCTTCTACGAGGCGCGACGCCAGCGCGACGCGGGGCGGTGACCGGGAGAAGCGGACGGGCAGCCACGTCGGGCCCAGCCTGAGCTCGACCTATACTCGGCCCCATGGGTCCATTGCCGCGCCACGGCCGCAGGCACACCTGGAGCGGACGCGCCCTGGTCGCCGGGATCGCCGGGCTCATCGCGGTTGGTGGGCTGGTGCTCGCGGCGCCTGGTGGTCCGGCGCGGAGCGCCGAACGGGCGACGCGCATCGCGATGTCCGACCCGCAGACGCTCGATCCGGCCCGGGCGGGCGACGCCGGCAGCGCGGCCGTGATCGCCCAGCTGTTCGAGGGACTGACCGCGATCGACGGAAGCCTGGCGCCGCGCCCCGCGCTGGCTGCCAGTTGGACGTTCGCGGACGGCAACCGGACGGTGGACTTCACGCTGCGCGACGGCCTCGCGTTCTCCGACGGGACGCCGATCACGGCGGCCGACGTGGAGCGGAGCTGGCTGCGCGTCCTGGATCCCGCCTCGCCCTCGCCGCTTGCCGCGCTGCTGTACGACGTGGTGGGCGCACGTGCGTATGCCACGGGCGCCTCGACCGACCCGGCGAGCGTCGGCTTCCGCGCCGACGGCCAGCTCTTCGAGGTCCGCCTGACCCGCCCGGCGGGTGACTTCCCGGCGATCGCGGCCAGCCCGTCGCTGGCCGTGGTTCCCCCGGGCGTTGGCCGAGACCCGAACGCCCTCGACGCGGGTCCCGGCTTCGTGGCGTCCGGCGGGTATGTGCTGGCGGCGCGCACGCCAACCGAGCTCCAGCTGACCGCCAACAGCCACTACTGGGGCGGTCCGCCGGCGATCTCCCAGGTGACGCTCGTGACGGACCTGGGCGGTCAGTCCCCGGTGGACCTCTTCGACGCGGGGACGCTGGACTGGACACCGGTCAGCCCGGACGACGCCTCCTGGATCACCTACGACCGGACGCTCGGACCGCAGCTCCGGTCCTCGGCGGACCTGGCGGTCACCTACTACGGCTTCGACACGCGGCGTGCTCCCTTCGACGATCCGCTCGTCCGGCGCGCCTTCGCGGAGGCGGTCGATTGGCGGCGCGTCGTGCAGCTGGCCGATGGCGCCGACGCGCTGCCGGCCACGGGCATCGTTCCACCGGGCATTCCCGGCCGCAGCCAGGGTGACTACCTGCCGGCGTTCGATCCAGCCGCTGCGAAGCGCCTCCTCGCCGAAGCGGGCTACCCGGACCCCGCCGCCTTCCCGGTCGTGACGCTCGTCGACACGGGCACTGGCTACGACGCTGGGATCATCGACCAGCTCAAGGTCAACCTGGGCGTCACGGTGCGCTACGAGACGCTCGACTTCGCCGACTTCTTCAACCTGCTCGGCACGCCGGCCGGGCCGCAGTTCTGGGCACTCGGCTGGGTCGCCGACTACCCATCGCCGTACGACTTCCTGGGGATCCTCCTCGGCGGCGGCCAGCCCAACAACTACGGCGGGTGGACCTCCGCGCCGTTCGACGCCGCGGTCGCCCGCGCGGTCGCGAGCGAGGACCCCGCCACGATCCGGTCCGCCTATGACGACGCGGAGGCCATCGTCCGCGACGACGCGCCGGTGGTCCCGGCGTCCTATAGCACGAGCTTCGCGCTGAGCCGGACGGGCCTCCTCGGGGCGCAGTCGAACGGCCTGGGGATCCTCCGGATCGCCGGGATCGCGTGGGCGGAGGGGACGCCGTGACGGCGTCCCGGGCATGGCGCGCGGTGGCCGCGCTCGCCGTCGCGCTGGGACTCGCGCTCGGGGTGGGCGCGCCCGCCGTGCAGGCCGCCGGTGTCTCGTTCGGCACCCCAACCGCGAGCGCCGTCTTCGGGACGGGCGTGACATTCGTGCAACCGGTGACGGTGGGCGGCCCGATCCAGCGGGTCGAGCTGCTCCTCACGTTCCCGACGGCACTGGGGCCGCTCGTCCACGAGATCCCGGTCCCGTCCGGCAGCGGCTCCCTGACCCTGCGCGGCGGCTGGTCGGAGACGGCGGACGGCCATCTCATGCCGAACACGCCGGTCGTGGCGCGCTGGCGGATCACGCCGGCGTCCGGCGTTCCGGTGGAGGGCCCCTCAGTCAGCGTCCTCTACGCGGACACGCGGTTCGCCTGGAAGACGATCTCGGGCACGCTCGTCCGCCTTCACTGGTACCAGGGGTCGGACGCGTTCGCCCAGCAGGCCCTCGCGGTCGGGGAGAAGGGCGTGCAGCAGGCCGCCGACCTGCTCGGTGTGAAGGAGACGCAGCCCATCGACTTCTTCGTCTATGCGGCGCAGGCGCCGTTCTACGACGCGCTGGGGCCGGGCACCCGGGAGAACGTCGGGGGTCAGGCGGACGCGGACATCCGGACCATGTTCGCCCTGATCGAACCGAGCGCGGTGGGCGATTCCTGGGTCAACGTGGTCATCCCACACGAGCTGACCCACCTGGTCTTCAACACCGCCGTCCGAAACCCGTACCACTTCCCGCCGCGCTGGCTCAACGAGGGCCTGGCCGTCTATCTCTCGGAGGGGTACACGCCGTCCTGGCGTGACGCGGTGCAGCAGGCCGTGCGCCAGGGGAGCCTGCTCTCCCTCGCCGGCCTCACGGGCCAGTTCCCGACGAGCGCGGACGGCTTCTACCTGGCCTACGGCGAGAGCGTGTCGGCCATCGACTTCTTCGTGCGCACGTATGGCAAGGATCACCTCGTGAAGCTGATCCGCTCCTACGCCGCTGGCCGCACCGACGACGAGGCCTTCACGGAGGCCATCGGCGTCAACGTGGCGGGCTTCGAGGCGGCCTGGCTGGCCAGCCTGGGCGCGGCCGCTCCCACCCGGTACGGGCCACAGCCAGCGCCGGCCGGGCCCCTGCCGCCCGGCTGGGGCGGGGCCGGCGGCTCCTCCTCGCCCGGCCCGGCCGGCCCCACCGTCGCGGTCTCGCCGCCGCCCGGGGCCACTGGTTCGCCCGCGACCGCGAGCGCCGCCGCCCAGGGAACCGCGGGCGATGACTCGGGTGGCCTGCTTCTGCTTGCGATCGCCGTCGCCGGCCTGGCGGCCGGTGGCGTGCTCGGCTACGTCCGCCGCCGCCGCACCCAACGGGCTTCCCGCGTGGAAAGCGCGGATCCCCCGGCGACGATCCCGTGAGTGGCGTCGGCTCGAGGCTGCGCTCCATCCCCACCTGGCAGGTCACCCTGTTCGTGGCCCTTGTCGCCCTCGGGTTCCTGGTTGCGGCCCAGCTTCGCTCGGAGACGCCCCGGGTCGAGTACACCTCGCAGGAGCGGGCCCCCCTGATCCAGACCGCGCTCAGCCTCCAGTCCGAGCAGAAAGGCCTGCAGGCCCAGATCCTCGACCTCCGCGACCGGATCACCGCGGCCGAGACGAGCAGCGAGGGCAGTGACGCGCTCGTCAAGCAGCTCAACGACGCGCTGTTCCAGGCGCGCCTGGCGGCGGGCCTGACGGCCCTGGACGGCAACGGCCTCGTGGTCCAGCTCCAGGATGCCCCGCAGGCTGCCCAGGCCGCCGGAGGCGAAGACCTCGTGGTGACCGGGCTGGATGTCCGGACCGTGGTGGAGGAGCTCTGGCTGGCCGGCGCCGAGGCCGTCGCGGTCAACGACGAGCGGATCGTCGCCACGACCGCGATCCTCGACATCGGCGGGTCGCTGCTCGTCAACTCCGCCTACCTGGCGCCGCCCTACCAGGTCAAGGCCGTCGGGCCGGCCGACATGAGTGCCCAGCTGGCCTCGTCCGCGAGCTGGATCAACTTCGTTGCCTCCCGGGCCGGGCCGAACGGAATCCAGGTCTCGATTGCGCAGCCGACGGACCTGGTCGTGCCGGCCTACGCGGGCACCGTCACGATCCGGTATGCCCAGCCGCCGGCCTCGCCCGCGCCCTCGGCGAACCCGTAGATGCGGAATCCTCGAAGCCAGATCGCGATCGCGGTCGTGGCCCTGCTGCTCGGGTTCCTCGTCGTGGCCCAGGTGCGCAGCCAGACGAGCGGAACCGGCCTCGAGCAGCTGTCGGCCCAGGACCTGACGCTTCTCGTTGCGAACCTCAACACCCGCAACGACCAGCTTCGGACCGAGGTCGCCGACCTGGGCCAGCAGCTGGCGTCGATCGACGCCGGCCAGGCGCGAGGCGAGACCTCGGCCGGCCAGCTGCGCGACGACCTCGTCCGGACCCGGATCTGGTCCGGCGTCGACCCGGCCCAGGGCCAGGGAGTGCGCGTGGTCATCCGTGGGCCGGCCACGGTCGGTGTCGTCGAGGACCTGGTGAACGAGCTCCGCAACGCCTGCGCCGAGGCGATCTCGATCGCTGGTGTCCGCGTCGTCCCCGCGACCATCGCGGGCGGGACGCCGGGTGCCCTCTCGGTGGACAACACCCTTCTCGACGACCCGTTCGAGGTCGACGCGATCGGCAACACGGCCACGATCACGGGCACGCTCACCCGGATCGGCGGGCTCGTGGCACAGGAGCTCGCCACGAACCCGGGCCTCGGGATCGAGGTGACGCCCGCCGACCAGGTCGTGGTGCCGGGGACGACGCGGGATCTCGTCCCGCACGACGCGAAGCCACGCCTCTGATCGCGCG
>CAZKXK010000117.1:0-7164 GCA_964556585.1 uncultured Anaerolineaceae bacterium | reverse complement strand
CGGGGCCACACGACGAGGCCGCGGCCGCGGCCGGGCTGGCCTGCGGCTGCGGCGATCTGGTCGGCCGCCCACGGCCGCGGGCCCCCCCACCCGGAGTGACGCTGGCCGAAACCGGCACCTCTCGTATACTCGGACCCATGAGTGTCCTTCCGATCCTCACGCTCGGCGACCCGCGGCTTCGGTTGCGCGGTCAGCCGGTGGAGACCTTCAACAAGTTCCTGCACGGGCTCATCGACGACCTGACGGAGACCATGCGCCACGCGCCGGGTGTCGGCCTGGCAGCCCCCCAGATCGGCGAGGCCCTGAACGTCGCGGTGGTCGAGGTGGAGGATCGCCTTTTCGAGCTGGTGAACCCGCGGATCGTCCGCGCCGACGGCGAGGACCGCGACCTGGAAGGCTGCCTCTCGATCCCGGGCTACGTGGCCTACGTCACGCGGAAGGAGAAGGTCTGGGTCGTGGCCCAGAACCGCGTCGGGAAGAAGTTCAAGGTCGCCGGCGCCGGCTTTCTCGGGCGGGCGTTCCAGCACGAGCTGGACCACCTGCAGGGCAAGCTCTACGTGGACTACCTCTCGTCGCCGGATGAGCTGATCCCGGTCGGGCGGGGCGGCATGGACGACGAGGAAGACCAGGCTGCCGACGCGGCCCTCGAGCAGCGCGGGATCGACCCGGAGAGGGCAAAGGCGGCCTCCCGCGGCTGAGCCCGTCCGGGCGATCTTCTTCGGCTCCGGGGCGTTCGCCGTCCCGGTGCTCGAGGCGCTCGCCGGCGCGTCGAGCGTCACGCTCGTGGCTGTCATTACCACGCCGCCGCGACCGGCCGGCCGGCGGGCGGCCCTGGCCGCGACGCCGGTGGGGGAGCGCGCCGCGGTGCTGGGCCTGCCGGTCCTGACCCCCGCGCGGCTGCGCGACCCGGTGGCCGTCGCGGACGTCTCCGGGCTTCGGGCCGGGCTCGGCATCCTGGCCGACTACGGGAAGCTGGTGCCGCCGGCGATCCTGGACCTGCCCAGGCACGGGATCCTCAACCTGCACCCGTCCCTTCTTCCGCGCCACCGGGGAGCAACGCCGATCCCGGCGGCCATTTTGGACGGCGATTCGGAGACGGGCGTGACCCTCTTCCGGATGGATGCCGGGCTGGACACGGGTCCGATCCTGGCCTGGCGGGCGGTCGCGCTCGCCGGCGACGAGGATGCGCCGGAGCTGGAGGCGCGCCTCGCGACGGTCGCAGCGGACGTGCTCCGACGTTCTCTTGGGCCATGGCTCGAGGGATCGCTTCCGGCAGTGGCGCAACCGCCGCAGGGGGCGAGCCTGACCCGGCCGTTCCGCCGCGACGACGGCCGCCTGGACCCGGGACGCCCGGCCGCGCTGCTCGAACGCCAGGTCCGCGCCCTGCGTCCATGGCCGGGTACGTTCGTCGAGGCCCCGACCGGACGGGTCGGCGTGCTCCGGGCCGCGGTCGCGCCCGGCGAGCCCGGTGACGAGCCGGGGCGGCTCGTCCGCGACGGCGGCTCCGGCCTGGCGCTTGCGACCGCCGCGGGCCGGCTTCGTCTGCTGGAGCTCCAGCCGGCTGGAGGCCGTCGCATGGACGGTGCCACGTTCGTGCGAGGCCGGCCCGGGCTCATCGGGGCACGGGTGGGATAATCAAGCCCGGATGACCGAAACGACCGTCCAGGCACAGCCGAAGCCTGTCCCGAGCACCGCGCGAGACCCGCGCCCCGGCGTGTCCGGCGTGGAGCCGGCCGCGCTCGCCGCGATCCTGGAGGGGATGGGAGAGCCGGCGTTTCGATCCCGGCAGGTCGCCGACTCGGTGTGGCGCTCGGAGGCAGCTGGGTGGGACGACGTGACCACCCTGGGCCGGCCGCTTCGGGCCCGGCTTGCCGAACGACTGCGCTTCGATGCGCTGACCGCGACCGAGGTCCGCGTCGCCGACGATGGCGCCACGGAGAAGGCGCTGCACCAGCTGTCCGATGGGCGGCTCGTGGAGAGCGTCCTGATGCACTACCCGGCGCGCGGCGCGCGGCGCGAGCGGAACACGCTGTGCATCAGCAGCCAGGCCGGCTGTGCCGTCGGGTGCCCGTTCTGCGCCACCGGCGAGCTCGGGTTCGAGCGTGACCTGGACGTCGCCGAGATCGTCGACCAGGTCCGGCACGCCCGGCGCCGCCTGGCAGCCGGCGGCCGTCACCTGACGAACCTCGTCTTCATGGGCATGGGCGAGCCGCTCCTGAACCTCGACGCCGTCGTGGAGGCGGCCGTCATCATCACGGACGCCGAGCGCTTCGGGCTGGGTGCCCGCCACCTGACGATATCGACTTCGGGCGTGGTGCCGGGGATCGAGCGGCTGACCGCGATGCGCCCGCAGTGGACGCTGGCGGTCAGCCTCCACGCGGCGCGCGACGCGCTGCGCGACCTCCTGGTGCCGCTGAACCGGCGCTGGCCCGTTCGAGCGGTGGTCGCCGCGGCGGCCGGGTACGCCGCGGCGACGGGCCGCCGGGTGAGCTACGAGTACGTGATGATCGATGGGCTCAACGACACGCCGGCGGACGCCGACGCGCTGGCGCGCCTCCTGGCCGGCAGCGGCAGCCACGTCAACTGCATCCCCATGAACGCGGTCGCCCACACTCCGTGGCAGGCGAGCGCGCCCGACCGGATCGAGGCGTTCGCGAACCGCCTGCAGGCCGCCGGGATCGGCGTGACCGTCCGGCGGAACCGCGGCCAGGAGGTCGGGGCAGCCTGCGGCCAGCTGGCTGCCGAGAGGTCGGGGGAGCCGGCCGCCGCCGCCGTGACCCGGCGCCACGAGCGCCTCGTGGCCGCGTCCGCCCGCGCGCTCGCCGGCGAGCGCAGCGGCGAACCGGCTCCCGGCGACGTGGCGATGGCCCCGCCGTCCGGCCAGGTGGGTCCCGGGCCAGTGGTTCGCCCCGCGAACCCGCGCCCCGCGACCCCGCGCCCCATTACCCCGCGCTCCGGGTCGCCGAGGATGGCCGGCCATCCGGACCGCCGGTCCGGCACCGGGCGGCGCCCGCCCGGTGCGCCGAGCCGAGGGAGCCGCTGATGGGAGAAGGTCGGGCGCGGATCGCGGCCAGCATCCTCAACGCGAACCTGGGCAACCTCGCCTACGAGGTCCGCCGGGTGATCCGGGCCGGCGCGGACCGGATCCACCTCGACGTGATGGACGCGCACTTCGTCCCGAACCTCACGTTCGGCGCGGGCACCATCCGGGCGCTTCGCCCGGTCACGAAGGTCCCGTTCGACGCCCACCTGATGATCGACGAGCCGGGCCGCTGGCTGGACGAGTTCCTGGAGGCTGGCTGCGACTCGATCACGATCCATGTCGAGGTCAGCGAGCCGATCGAGCCCGTGCTGCGCCGGATCCGGGCGGCCGGCCGGGCGGCCGGGCTGGCGCTCCGCCCCGCGACGCCGCTCGCCGCGCTCGAGCCGTATCGCGAGCTGCTGGACATCGTGACGGTGATGACCGTCGAGCCCGGCTTCGGCGGGCAGACATTCATGCGCGATGTCGCCGAGGCGAAGATCCTTCCAGCGCGCGATCTGCTCTCACACAAGCCCTGGGGCGGCGAGGTCCACGTGGACGGTGGCGTGAACCGCGAGACGGCCGAGCTGGTCGGAGGCCTGGGGGCCGACGTCCTCGTGGTCGGGACTGCCCTCTTCACGAAAGGCCGCGACCAGGCCCGCGAAGTGCGCCTGGTCCGGACGCTCGCCGACGAGGGGTTCGCGAACGAGCGCAACGGAGGCGTGCCGCCGCACCCGCGCGACGAGATGGTCCGCTTCGCGCAGCTGCCGCGCCACCTGGCCGGAGCCCTGCGGGACGCGATCGAGCGTGCCCGGGTGCCGGTGGTGATGCTCAGGGGCGACGGCCAGGTGAACCCGGATGGCGTCCGCGACTACGACCTGCTGATCCCGCGCAGCGCCGAGGGCTGGGTCGATGACCACTACACGGCGGCGCGAGACGAGGCGGTCGTCGAGGCGGAGGCGTGGCGAGCGCGCCTCCTGGGGGATCGCGGCGACCGCCCGCCCGACCCCGGGGCTTGACCCGTGCGGGCGCTCCTCCAGCGCGTGAGCCGGGCGGAGGTGCGGGTCGCCGGTGAGCCGGTCGGCGCGATCGGCCGCGGCCTGCTCGTGCTCCTGGGGGTCGCCCCGGAGGATGACGATGCAGCCGCGGACGCGCTCGCCCGGCGCGTCGTCGAGCTCCGGATCCACGAGGATCGCGACGGACGCACCAACCTGGCGCTGGGCGAGATCGGGGGAGCCGTGCTGGTCGTGAGCCAGTTCACGCTCTACGCCGACACGCGACGCGGTCGCCGGCCGGGCTTCTCCGGGGCGGCCCCGCCGGACCACGCGGAGGCGATCTACCGGCGCTTCTGCCTTGCCCTCGAGAGAACCGGCACGCAGGTGGAGCGGGGTCGGTTCGGGGCGCCGATGGACGTGGAGCTCGTCAACGACGGTCCCTTCACGATCTGGCTGGACAGCGCGGATCGCTGAGCGCGGCGCGAGACTGAACCCGGCGCCAGACATGCAGCGACCCGGCGTTTGCCGGGTCGGCAGGTCGACGGCCGGGCCGGACGCGGCCCGGCGGGCTCGTCAGCGGCTCTTCTTGGTCTGGGTGCGCCGGCAGCGCGTGCAGACGAGCTTGCGCGTCTCGACGCCAGCTTCGACGACCGCGAGCGGCTGGAGGTTCGGCTGGTAGCGGCGGTGGGCACGAACGCGGTTCATCCCGCTCGACTGCGGGTTGAAGCCGCCCATCGAGACCTTGCCGCAGATCGCGCAGCTCCGGGCCATCGGGTTCCTCAGGTGCGGGGTTTCCGGTCGGCGGGAAGCCCGCCGGCCCATCACCCTCTCGGCACGTCGAAACGCCGCCGGGAAGGGGTCCGGGGAGGCTGTATGCTAGCACATCGTCCGCGTTCGGCGGTCAAGTCGCGAGGTGATGCCCCGATGCCCGAGGAGCCGACTCGTCTCGTGCCGGGTCGGGCCGTCGTGGCTCGACGGGCGTTGCAGGAGATCGTCCGCGACGCGGCCACGGGCAGCTACGGCGTGACCGGGTTGACCGAGCCGACGCTCTGGGCGCACGTCCGCGCCAGGCTGGGCATGGGCAGCCGGGCGATCCACGTGACCGTCCGGCCCGTGGTCGCGGCCGAGGTCTGGCTGACGGTCGCGTACGGCGTCCCGGTCGCAGAAGTCGCCCGCCAGGTTGACTCCGCGGTCCGCTACGGACTGGAGCGAGCGCTGGGTCGCGAGGTTGGCCCGGTCGCGATCCATGTCCAGGGCGTGGGTGGGCGGCCATATGCGTCGGGCGCGCCCGCCACGCCCGAGCGCCAGGTCCGCCGGGTCGATCCGCCGTCCGTTCGGGAGCCGCTGCACGACGACATGCCGCCGGCCACGGACCATGACGGGTCGGGCCGGGCGCCGGGGACTGCCTAGCGTGGTCCGCATCGCCTGCGACGGCGCCGGCCTCCTGGGGGCCGTGCGAGCCGCGGTCGCAAACCTCGAGAGCCACGTCGACGAGATCAACGCCCTCAACGTCTTCCCCGTTCCCGACGGCGATACCGGCTCGAACATGTTCGCGACCTGCACCGAGATGCTCCGGTACGTTCGGGACGAGACGAGCGTGGAGGGAGTCGCCGATCGACTCCGCGAAGGCGCCCTCTTCGGGGCCCGGGGCAACTCGGGCGTGATCCTCAGCCAGATCGTGCGCGGGCTGGCGGAGGGTTTCGCCGGCAAGCGACGCTTCAACGGCCTCGACCTCGCCCACGCGCTTGCGCTGGCCAGCACCGCGGCGTACGGCGCGGTCCCCCGGCCCGTGGAGGGCACGATGCTGACCGTGATCCGCGAATCTGCGGCGGCGGCCGTCGCCACGGCGGAGCGGGAGAACGACATCAGCGCCGTCCTTGCCGGGGCCACGGACGGCGCCGAGAGGGCCCTCGCGCGGACCCCGAGCCTGCTGCCGGTGCTTCGCGACGCGGGCGTGGTCGACTCGGGTGGGGCCGGCCTGGTCCGGCTCCTCGAGGGAGCGCTCCACTATCTGCGGGGTGACGCGCCCGCGCCGCTCCGGCGCGTGCCGGCCGTGCCGGGCCCGATCTCCGCCGGGATCGCCCTCGGCGAGACCGGGCATGGCTACGAGACGGTCTACCTGATCCGTCCCTTCCCGGGCAAGCTCCTGGACCTGGACCGGATCAGCGCGTACCTCGTCCGGACGGGCGAGTCGGTCAACGTCGCTGGTGATGCCAAGATCGCGAAGGTCCACGTCCACAACGGGCGCCCTGACCTGGTCGTGCGCCACGCGCTCCGGCTCGGCCGGATCGTGAACGCGACCGTCGTCGACCTGGACCACCAGGCCAGGGAGGTACGGGAGGCGCGAACTGCGGCGGAGGGCGAGTGCGCCGTGCCGGCCCAGCCCCTCGACGGGGCGGCTCGCGAGGCCGACGCCGGCCGGGCACCGCTGGGGATCATCGCGGTTGTGCCCGGCGAAGGGTTCGCGCCGTACTTCGACGAGGCAGCGCTCGGGGGAGAGGTCGCGGTGACCATCGTTCGCGGCGGACAGGCCGAGAATCCGAGCGCGGGCGAGATCCTGGAGGCGATCCGTCGGTCTCCGGCCGACGAGATCCTCATCCTGCCCAACAACCCCAACGTGAAGCTGGCGGCCGGGCAGGCCGCCGAGATGTCCGACCGGCCCACCCGGGTGGTGCCGACCCGGAACGCCGCGGAGGGCCTCGCGGCGCTGCTGGCGCTCCAGGTCGCGGACGGCGCGAGCGGCAACGCGGAGCGGATGCTGGCGGCGAGCCGCGAGATCCAGAGCCTGCTTGTCACGGCCGCCGTGCGCGACGCCATCGTGGGAGGCCGGCCGGTCCGCCTGGGCCAGACCATGGTGCTCGATCCCGACGACGGGCTGCTGGCCGTGGCGGACGACCAGGAGACCGCGATCCTCGAGGGGATCGGCTCGTTCCGGGCCGGGTTTGGCCTGGTCACGCTGTGGTACGGCGCTGACGCGAGCCTCGCGGAGGCGGAAGCGCTGGCCAAGCGGATCCGCGCCCGCTGGCCGGCGCTCGACGACGTCGAGGTGAGGACGGGACTCCAGCCCCATTACCGCTACCTGATCAGCGCGGAGTAGGGGACGGCGTGGGGACCGCGAGACCGCCCACCCCTCCGACCCGGCCGGCGGAC
>CAZKXK010000116.1:0-7231 GCA_964556585.1 uncultured Anaerolineaceae bacterium | reverse complement strand
TGACGGCAGCCACAGACGCTGGGGCGCATCCCCTCTCGGCCGAGGACACGTCACGACGTTCGGCCCGGCCTGATCACCCATCCCGCAGGCAGCCGACGGCGAGGCGCCCGCAGGCAGATTAGGACGACCAGCGCGACCAGGCCGAGCGTGAACAGGTGCGGCGTCACCGGGAGCTGGTCCAGCAGGATGAGATCGGCCAGGGCGACGGTTGCGACGATCACGGCCAGGGCAAGGCGCCGGGGCACGGGCCACAAGGCGGCCAGCGCGAGGAAGACGACCACGCAGTCCTGGGCGAACAGGTTCGGGTTGACGAGCAGCGTGACCAGGATCCCGGCCGCCAGCATCGCCCTGGCGCGGAACGTCGCGAAGCCCGGACGCTGGCGGAGCGCGGCGAGCCCGTACAGGGCGACGAGCGCGCCCGCCGCCATGAGCCACAGGACGTTGACCAGGCCGACCGCGCCCTGGCCGAGGTAGCCGACGAAGAGGCCGTTCAACCCCTCGGTCGTCGCCAGGTTCCCCTGCCACGTCGTGGAATTGACCGCGCCCGCTCCCGTGAAGTGGCTGGTGACAACCTGGGCCAGGTAACCGGCGTAGCGGACCTCCGAGGCAAACCCGGTGAAGGGCGCGCTGAAGGCGACGAGCGCCGCGCCACCGATACCGACCGTTGCGAGGGCCCGCCAGCGGCGGGCCAGGGCGAGGGCGACGAGCGGCAGGACCAGGAGCTGCGGCTTGAGCCAGAACGGCACGAGCGCCAGGCCGACGAGCGCCCACCTGCCGCGCCGCCCGGCCGCCAGCGCGGCGAGCCCGGCCGCGAGCAGCAGGATCGACCACTGGCCCTCCGCGAGCGTGTGGTAGACGGGGAAGCTCAGGGCGACGAGCAGCGCGCCGAGCGCGCGATCCCGTGGCGAGGGGCGGGCAATCGCCACGGCTGCCGCGACGAGGAGCGCCAGGCTGATGCCGGCCCAGACCGCCCGGGCCACTTCGGGGGAGAGTGCCGCCAATGGCGCGAACACCGCGGCCGCGAACGGCGGGTTGATGAACGGCATGTAGCCATTCGCACCGACCGGGCCGGGGACAACCGCACGCTCGACTGCCGTAAGCCGCGCTGGGTCATAGATGCCCGCCGGGTCACCGTCCAGAACCAGCTTGCCCGCGCCGAAGAAGGCCAGGAAGTCGTGGTGGGCGCCCTCCCGGAGGGGCAGGGCGAGTTCCGCGATGAGCGCAACCGCGAAAAGCGCGCCCAGGCCGACCAGCAGGACCGCCAGGCCGCGAATGACAGTGCCCTGGGATGGGGTCGGTCGCGCGAACCGGGTTCGTTCCACCCTGGCAGTCGACACCCCGTCCGCGCTCATCGTGATCCCCTCGAACCGGGCCGACGCGCGCTCGCCGCCGAGCGAACAAGTCCTGCCGTCTTCCGCCTCATGGGACGTCTGGTCGAGGATAGGCGTTTGCGGGACGCCGCCGCAGCGGCCGGATCGGCTTTCTGGCGGTTACCAGCGCGCCGAACGGGCGTGAACCCACGACTGCTTCGGGGCCGACGCCGTGCGCTTACGGCGAGGCGACCAGCGGCACGGGCGTGGCGCCACGGGACCCTGACGCGGCCCCCTGCCCAGCGTCGCGTATTCAGCCGTGGAGCGTGATGGCACCCGTCGTCTTGTCGACGACGATCGGCAGCGCGGTGAGCGGGATCGGCGCCGGGCCCTGCAGCACGTCCGCGTTGTGGGTCGGATCGAACACTGCCCCGTGGCACGGACAGAACAGCAGGCCCGACGGCGAGTCGTACTGGACCGTGCAGCCCTGGTGGGTGCAGACCGCGTCGAACGCCACCACGCTGCCATCGGCGAGCCGGATCAGCACCGCGGGATCGCCGCTCGTCGGGTCCGTGAACGGTTGCGCGGTCCGCGGTTGCAGGCTGCTCAGGCTGCCGATCTGCCCGGCGACCGGAGCCGCCGACACGGCTGGAGCGGCAGATGCGCTCGGCACTCCTGCGCTGGCGCCCGGGGCCGGCGTCGCCGGCGACGGCGAAGCAGCCGCGAGCGCGACCGGGTCGCGACCGCGGAGCAGCCCTCCGAAGCCAGCGAGACCCCCCACGGCAAGCGCACCGGCGGCGATCAGTCCGCCCTGGAGAATGGCCCGGCGTTCCGGCGAGGCCGCCGCGGGATCGCCGTCCGGGGCAAGAAGCCCGGGGAACGGGACATGAAGTACCGCCAGGCCGCCGCTGCCGGCGAGAGCAAGGGTCAGCCATCCGGCCGCGTAGGGAAGGTCCGGCCCGTAGTAGTAGGGATGAACGCTCCACGACGCCGTCAGGAAGAAGAGCAGGGAGACCGCGGCGCCACCGGCCGCGCTGGCCCGGTAGAGCAGACCCGTGAGGGCGCCCAGGCCGATCGCGATCTCCGCGATCGCCATCAACACCCCGATCAGGACCGGGTTGGGCAGGGCGAAGACGGTGACCAGGCCGGCGAGCGGGCTTTCGTGGGTGAAGGCCGTGAGCTGCTCCGCGATGGATCCGGGGCCCGCCGCGTTCAGGAAGCGCGGATCCAGGAACTTGTCGATCCCCGCGTAGAGGAACGTGGCGCCGATGAAGAACCGCAGCGGCAGGAGCGCCTGGAAAAACCGTCGATCCGCCGCAGGCGCGGTGCGCACGCGTCCGGGCTGGCCCCGTGCTGCGGCACCGGACCGGAGCGCGGCCTCCTGAGACTCTGGGCGACGGGTCGTTGGGCGGGGGCGCTCGCGCCGGCTCATGCTCTCCTCTGGACCTGGAATGGATGCCCATCATGCTGGACGCGCGGCCGGATCCCGATATCCGCGCGATTGAGTTTTGGCTACCTGCCCGGCCCTGCGCGCCCCGGCGCGGCGGGGAGGCAGGAGGCTACTTCGCCTCGGAGAGCCAGGCGGCGATGTCGCCGGCCGACGGGATGCGCCCGGCGCTGCGGACCACGCCGTCGATGATAAGCCCGGGGGTCGACAGGATTCCGTGCGCCGCGATCTCCCGGTAGTCGGTGACCTTGACGATCTCGGCCTCCACGCCGGCCAGCGTTACGGCCTCCCGGGCGTTCGCCTCCAGGTGCTTGCAGTTCGGGCAGCCGGAGCCCAGGACCTCGATGGTCTTCACGATCGTTTCTCCTATGCGATGAGTGCGTTGAACAGGTAGCCCACGAAGAGGATCCCGGTCGTCACGATGGTCGCGAATACCGCGATCAGCGGGGTCTTGATGACCTTCTTGAGGATGATGAACTCAGGCAGGCTGATCGCCGTGATCGCCATCATGAAGGCGAGCGTGGTGCCCAGCGGCATGCCCTTCCCGAGGAGCGCCTGCACGATGGGGATCGTCCCGGCCGCGTTCGAGTAGAGCGGGATCGCGATGAGCACCACGATGGGCACCGCGAACGGGTTGGAGCGCCCGCCGATCGAGGCGACCAGCTCGGTCGGCACGTACCCGTGGATCAAGGCCCCGATGCCGATCCCGATGAGCAGATAGGGGGCGATCTTCCGCACGAGGTCGCGGGTGTACTGCCACGCATCCGAAAGGCGTTCGGCCCACGTCAGGCTGATCTGGATCGAGCTCCCGCCCGTGCCCTGGAGCGCCCAGACGTAGTCCTCGACGTATCGCTCCATGCGGAGTCTCCCGATCAGAAGGCCGCCGAGGATGGCGACCGCGAGCCCCGCGGCCATGTAGACGAGTGCGATCCCGGGCCCGAACAGGCCCCAGAGCAGGACGAGGGCGACCTCGTTCACCATCGGCGAGCTGATCAGGAAGGCGAACGTGACGCCGAGCGGGATGCCCGACTCGACGAAGCCGATGAAGAGCGGCACCGCCGAGCAGGAACAGAACGGGGTGACGATGCCGAAGGAGGCGGCAGCGACGGTGCCCGCCAGCACGCCGCGGCCCGCCAGCGCGCTCCGGACACGCTCCGGCGGGAAGAAGCCTCGGACCAGCGTGACGGCCGTGACGATGCCGAGCAGCAGGAGGAGCACCTTTGGCACGTCGAGGAGGAAGAACGCGACCGCGTCGCCGAGCTGCGATCCACGCTCGAGGCCCAGAAGCGTGAAGGATGCCCAGTCGGCGAGCGGCGCGTTGGCGAGCCAGGCGACGAGCCACGCCGCTACGGAAATCCCGACGACGAGGGAAAGCGGCAAACGTGGCCGGCGAAGGGCGAGCGTCGTCACCCGAGCACCTCGGCGATCGCCGCTGCTGCCGCTGCGCACGCCGCCTCGTCACGTTCGTAGTACACCCACCGGGCGTCCGCCGCGTGCCGGCTGGCACGGACGAGCCCGGCGTCGCGCAGACGCGCCAGGTGGTTGCTGATGTTGTTCTGGCGCTCTCCCAGGGCGGCCGCCATCTCGCACACGCAATGCGGCCCGTCACGCAGGAGGCGCAGGATGCCGGCGCGGCTGCCGTCGGCGAGGAGCGACGCCGCGGCCAGGGCCTCGTCGACGCGTGGACCCGCCAGGTCGAGCCGGGGCGAGATGACAACGGGAAGCTCAGTCGGCATGGCGGACCTCTACGGGAGACGGGCACGGTCGCGTGCTCGATACGTATCTCAGCCCATACTGTGTCATTAGCGCCTGAGGTATCGGCAGGGCCATTCGTCACTCGGAACCGGGCCGTCCCGTCCCCGCCTCGCCGACGGATGGCCTCGCGCGGCACCTGGCCCTCACGCAGCGCCCCCAGGCACGGCGTGAGGGCGCAGACGAGAGGGGCCGGCACCGGGGACGGTGGGGACGATCGGAAGGTCGCGCTACGGCTGAAGCCGCAGCCCTGCCGGCGGAAGATAGCGCGGCGCCGTCACTCCGGCAGGTACATGGTCGTCCGGCTCGGGCGTTCCCGCGACGAGGTTGACGGGGATCACGCCCGCCCAGGCCGGCCAGGTCTCGTCACCCGGTTCGTCGTGGGCACCATCGGCCCGGATCTTCGCGGAGGCCTCGGCCAGGTCGGTCCAGAGGACCGTCGTCTGGCGGATCTCGCTCGAGGTCGCAGGCCGGAGCTCCGGCCAGCGCCCGGGATAGAGATGCTCCACGAAGGCCTCGAGCGCGGCCAGCGTCTCCGCCTCGTCGTCCACCGCGTACGCGCATCCGAGGACCATCACCGAGCGGTAGTTCACCGAGTGGTCGAGCCCGGAACGCGCCAGGACGAGGCCGTCGAGGATCGTCGCCGTGATGCAGACGGCGGCGCCGCCCCTGGTCGCGCGGACCATCCGGCTCGCCGCCGAGCCGTGCCAGTAGAGCCGATCGCCCTGCCGCCAGATCGCGGTCGGCGTGACGTAGGGCTGCCCATCGAGCACCCAGCCGACATGCCCGACGACTGCCGCATCGAGGATCCCATCGATGGTCGCCCGGTCATACCGGCCGCGATCGGGCTTCCTGCGAAGACGGACGCGGTCGCTGGCCGGGGCGAACGGCTCCGATGGATGAGGGTCGTTCGTCATTGATTGGCTCCATCCGTAATGAGGGCTCAGGCAGGCCGGATCGTAGCAAGCCCGAGACCCGCCAGGCGAAGCCGCGTTTCGGACGCACCACCAGCACGTGGCGAGGAAGAGCGTCGGACTCTCGGAGATCGCGCGACCAGGCGGCTGGGCGAGGACGGCCCATGGCCACGCGGCCCGGGGGACAGGACGCACAGCCGTGGCATACTCCGCCGATCCGGGGGGTGGCAGCGGACCGCGAGGTCCAACCAGTGCGGCGTCCTGATCCGGTCGCCACGACCGTCGCGCTGGGCCAATGGCGAGACCGACCTGCTCGGAATGGGCGTGATCGCGCCCAGAAAGGTCGCGGGGGGCTCTGAGATGTCAACCGAGCAGAACAAGGCCGTCGTCCGTCGGTTCATGAAGGAAACGCTGGCTGGTGGCAACGTCGAGGTGATCGACGAGTTGCTGGCCCCGAACTACGCGAACCGTGCGATGGCGGGAATGGACCGCGCGGGCTTCAAAGGGGCGTTGGCAGCGATGGCTGCGGCGATAGCCAGTCGTGAGTTCGAGATCGAGGATCTCGTCGCCGAAGGGGATGCCGTCGTCGCACGCTTCACGTGGGCGTACACATTCCCCAGTGGAGAGAAGATCGCGGGCCGGGGTCTCACCTACTACGGGCTCGCCAACGGCAAGATCACGGAAGACGACCCGATCACCACGCCGGACCTGATGCAGACGCTTGGCCCGCTGCTCGCGCCTCATAACGCCTGACGAAGATCGTCCACGGAAGGTCGGGACGCCGCAGGAGCCTCGTGGCGTGCGGCGTCCCCTGGCCGGCCTTGTTGGGGACGGGACGGATGCCTGCTCCTATACTCGCCGTCTTCGCACCGGGGGGCGCTCCAGCCATCAGGCTGTCGAGGCGTTCCTCCCAAAGGGGGGCAGCAATGCCGAAGATCGTGGTCACCGCGGCGGTCAAGGATCTCGACGCGTGGCTGAAGTTCAAGGCGGACATGACCGCCGCGTTGTCGGCCGTCGCGTCGGACGGGGCCAGCTACGTTGCGATGGATGGCAGCAACCAGGTCGCGAGCACGTGGGATGTCCCCGACATGGAGGCCTTCCAGGAGGCGCAGCGTTCCTTCTCGCCGGAATTGGCCGCGGTGGCGGAACGAGCCGGGATGATCCCTCCGGTGATGATCTACATCAAGAAGTAGCTCGACCCGCGAACGCAAGTCGCCGCGAGCGCCACCGGGCATCGCGGCGACTTGCCCGGCCTGCCGCGGGAGCCACTCCATCGCGGTCCTCGGTCGTGGCGCCCCCGGACGGACTCGAACCGCCGACGCAGGCCTTAGGACGGCCTCGCTCTATCCACTGAGCTACGGGGGCGTGGGTCCGGATCGTACTCCTCTCGGCCGGGCGGACTGGCCGGGCGGACTTTCGGGGGCCTCGCCGTACAATCGCCGCGCGATGGACCCGGCCGCACTTCCCGCTCCCCTCCCCGATCTCGTGCTGTGGCGCGGCGACGGGTGCCACCTGTGCGACGACGCGCGCGAGCTGGTGGCGGCGATCCTCGCCGAGCGCGCTGCCGCGAACCTGTCGGTGCCTGCGCTGGTCGAACGCCGGATCGCGGACGACGCTGCTGCCCAGCGGGCGTTCCTGGAGCTGATCCCGGTGCTGGAGATCGACAGTCGGCGGCTCCCCCTGGCCCTCCGGGCGGGCCCCATCCGTGCCTTCCTGGCGGACGCGCTCGACGGCGGCCCGGTCGCTGGGGGTGGCTAACGCGCTGAGCTTCGAGAGGCGTGACCGGATTCCGCCGTCCGAGCTGACGC
>CAZKXK010000115.1:0-7381 GCA_964556585.1 uncultured Anaerolineaceae bacterium | reverse complement strand
CATCCTGCCACGTTCGCGGATTTCGGCAGGAAGCCGATTACCCGGGGGCGCCCCGAACGCGCCCGGAACGTCGCGTCGCCGCCGCAAACCCGGCGCGCCGGTACAATCCGGGCCGATGTCACACACGCTCGTCGTCATGAAGTTCGGCGGCTCGTCCGTGGCGAACGCCGACCGGATCCGCCGCGTCGCGCGCCGGATCGCCCGGGCCCGTGCCGCTGGCGCCGACCTGTGCATCGTCGTCTCCGCGATGGGCGACACCACGGACGAGCTGCTGGCGCTGGCCGCCGCGATCAACGAGGAGCCCGACCCGCGCGAGCTGGACATGCTGCTGGCGACCGGCGAGCACCAGAGCGCGACGCTCGTCTCCATGGCGCTCCACGCGCTGGGCGTGGCGGCGATCAGCCTGACCGGCGCCCAGGCCGGCATCACGACGGACGGCACCTACGGCCGGGCGCGGATCGCGGGGATCGACCCGGCGCGCATCCGGGCCGAGATGGCAGCCGGGCGCGTCGTCATCGTGGCCGGCTTCCAGGGCACGAGCGCGGCGGCGATGGAGCTCGCGGAGACGACGACCCTCGGCCGGGGCGGCTCGGACACGACTGCCGTCGCGCTCGCCGCCGCGCTGCACGCCGACCGCTGCCAGATCTACACGGACGTCAAGGGGATCTACACGGCGGACCCGCGCATCGTCCCCGACGCGCGGCAGCTCCCGCTGATCGCCTACGAGGAGATGCTGGAGCTCGCCCACCAGGGCGCCCAGGTCATGCAGGTCCGGGCCGTGGAGCTCGGCTGGGTCAACGATGTCGTGATCGAGGTCCTCAGCTCCTTCGAGGAGGCGCCCGGGACGCTGATCAAGGAGGACCCGCTCGTGGAGCAACGCAACAAGGTTCGGGGCATCGCCCACGACCGGAACGTCGCGAAGGTCACGCTGGTGGCGGTGCCCGACCGCCCGGGCGTCGCGCGGGCCGTGTTCGCCCCGCTCGCGGAGCAGGGGATCAGCGTGGACATGATCGTCCAGAACGTCGGCCACGGCGGAGCCACCGACATGAGCTTCACCGTGCCGCGCGGCGAGCTGGCCAAGGCCAAGCGCGTGCTGGAGCCGATCGTCCGCGAGCTGGGCTTCCGCGAGATGACCACGGACGCCTCGATCGCGAAGGTCTCGATCATCGGGGCGGGCCTCCACAACGCACCCGGCTATGCGGCCCGGATGTTCGGGACGCTCGCCGACGCGGGCGTGAACATCGAGATGATCTCCACTTCCGAGGTGCGGATCACCTGCACGATCGCGGAGGACCAGCTGGAGGCGGCCGCCACCGCGCTCCACGCCGCCTTCGCGCTCTCCGAACCCGACCCGCTCGAGGCGCCCGGTGCGACGCCCAGCCCGCCCGGCTGGACGCCCGAACCGGCCGCGGCGGCGCCCGGCCAGACCGCGGCGACGACCGACTCGGCCGGCTGACGGTCGCCGGTGCCACCCTTCCTCGCCAGGCAGGAGCGCTTCCCCCGGGTCGCGTCCACCCAGGACGTGGTCCGCGGCTGGCTGGACGCGGGCAGCCCGGAAGTCTGCCTTGCGGTCGCCGACGAGCAGACGGAGGGCCGCGGCCGATCGGGCCGGACGTGGATCGCGCCGCCCGGGCGGGCGCTGCTGCTCTCGCTGGGCTTCCGCCCGACGTGGCTCGCCGCCGGGCACGCCTGGCGCCTGGCCGCGACGGTCAGCCTCGCGATGGCCGACGCGGCGGAGGAGGCGGCCGGCCTCCGCGACCGCGCCATCGGTCTCAAGTGGCCGAACGACCTCGTGATCGAGGATGGCCTTCCCGACCTGCCCCTCGGCGAATCCGCGCGCGGCCGCGTCGGCAAGCTGGGCGGCGTCCTGGGTGAGTCCGATGGGCTCGGGACGGCCGAACCGCGCGTGGTCGTCGGGATCGGTCTCAACGCCGACTGGCCAGCCGACGGCTTCCCGGCCGACCTGGCGCCGTCGATGACGAGCCTCCGTGTGGCCTCCAACGGGCGCCCCATCGACCCGAACGTGCTCCTGGACGGCTTCCTGTCGCACCTCGAGGCACGGGTCGAGGCGCTCCGAGCCGGTCGATTCGACGTGGGCGACTGGGCGGCCCGGCAGGTGACCACGGGCCGGCAGGTGCGGCTCGAGGGACATGCGCACGTCGCGGAGGAGTGCCGCGCGGTGGGCGTCGACCCGGCCACCGGGGCACTCCTCGTGGCCGATCCCCAGGCGCCCGGCGGCGAGCGTGCGGTCCATGCCGGGGAGGTCACCCGGATCCGGATCGCGGAGACGGCGGGGCCCCGCGCGACCGTCGCGGCGGAAGCGCATCGCCTCCCGGCCCCGGCCGGGGCGCGATCCGGCCCCGGCTCGATCCCCGCGGCCGACGCGTAACGGACGGGCGGGCGCGGTGTTTGGACGAGATAGGACGGGCGTGACGGCCGGTTCGGCCGGGCGGGTGGTCCCGCTCGACCCCGACAGGTCGCTCGTCCGGGCCGCCCAGGCCGACCCGGCGCGGTTCGACCCGCTCTACCGGAAGTACCTGGCCCAGGTCTACAGCTTCGCCCACCACGAGCTGGGCGACCACCACGAGGCGGAGGACGTGACGGAACGGACGTTCATGCTCGCGCTCGGCGCGCTGCCGCGCTTCCGCGAGACGGCGCCCGACGATGCCGGCCCGGAGGCCTCGACGTTCCGCGTCTGGCTTTTCCGGATCGCCCGCAACGTGATCGCCAACCACCGCCGAGCCGAGCGGCGCCGGCCGACCGCGCCCCTCGAGGCTGTGACAGGCGTGGCGGCGCCCGACGACGTGGAGGGACGCGCCGTCGCTCGCGCGGACGCTTCGGCGGCGTGGGCCGCCGTGCGCCGGCTTCCCGGCGACCGGCGGCGGGCGGTCGTGCTTCGCTTCGTCGACGAGATGAGCACGGCCGAGATCGCCGGCGTCCTCGAGCGCTCGGAGGGCGCCGTCCGCGTGCTGCTCCATCGCGCGCTGCGGAGCGTGGCCCGCGACCTCGGCGGGTCGTTCAACGGCGACGGCGCCACGCCCCGCGGCCGCGCCAGGCCCCGGGACGGTGCCACGCCCCGCGACGAAGGCCCGTCCCGATGACCTTCCAGGCGGCCGGCCTCGACGCGACCGAGATCGATGCGCTCCAGACCGATCGGTATCTCGACGCCCTCCTCTCGGCCGCCGAGCGGCGTGCCGACGACGTGCCGGCCGACACGGCCATCGACCCGACGCTGCGCCTGGCGGCGCGGCGACTGCGCGACGAGCTGGTCCGGACCCACCCGTCGTTCCGCTTCGAGGAGCGCCTGGCGCGCCGGCTCGCGGACGCTGCCCTCCGGATGCGCCTGGCGACCGCGGCCGGAGGCGAGGCCGAAGCCACCGTCATCCCGTTCCCGGCCCCGCTCCTCGCGGACCCCGCCCTCGCCGCCGAGCTGGCGAACCCGGAGCTGGCTGCCCTGTTCGCGGCGCCGGACACCGCGCGGCCGGTCGGCCGGGCGGCTCGCGACGCAGCCGGCGGTGGGGCGACGGAGACCGGGACCGGCGCGCCCTTCGCGGCCGGCGCGGCCGGCACGGCCGGTGCGGCCGGTGCGGCCCCGTCCCAGCTCCCGGCCGATGCGGCTGCCTGGCCGTTCGGCCCGTTCGCCGCCCGGCCCCTGCTGGTCGGCAGCGCCCTGACCTCCGCCGCGCTGTCGCTGGCGGGTGCGGCGTTCGTGGCATGGCGGCTGACGCGCGGCGCGCCGTCCGACCCGATGGCCCGCGCCGTGCGTGCCGCGCGGGCTGCCCACGGGACCGCCACGACGGCAGCCCGGGCGGGGATCGTCGCGGCGTCGGACGGCGACGCCCAGCTGCGGCCCCGGAGGCTCGCCTGATGCCGCTCACCCTGCCGTTCCGGCCCCGCCGCGAGTCGTACCCGCCGGACATGTGGACGAAGTGCCCCAGCTGCTCCGAGATGCTCTTCAACAAGCACCTGGAGAAGAACCTGCGCGTCTGCGGGACGTGCGGCCACCACTTCCGGATCTCCGCCCGGACGCGCCTGGACCAGCTGCTGGACGCCGGCACGTTCCGCGAGCGCGACGAGGGGCTGGTCTCGCGCGACCCGCTTGGCTTCGTCGATTCGAAGCCCTACGTCGACCGCCTCGTCGCGGCCCAGCTGGCCACCGGCCGCCGCGACGGCGCGACCTGGGGCTTCGGCGCGCTGGGCGGCCGGCGCGTGGCGATCTGTGCGCTCGATTTCGGGTTCATGGGCGGCTCGATGGGCTCGGTGGTCGGGGAGAAGGTGACGCGGGCCGCCGAGGGTGCGCTTGCGGAGCGGGTTCCGCTCATCGTCGTCAGCTCCTCGGGCGGCGCCCGGATGCAGGAAGGGACGCTCGCCCTCATGCAGCTGGTCAAGACGATCGGCGCGCTGGAGCGGCTCCGCGCTGCCGGGCTGCTGTACATCTCGGTCCTCGCGGACCCCACCACCGGCGGCGTGTTCGCGTCGTTCGCCGCGCTCGGCGACGTGAACGTGGCCGAGCCGAACGCGCTGATCGGGTTCGCGGGTGCCCGGGTCTCTGCCGGGACGATCGCGGAGGAGCTTCCCCCGGGCTTCCAGCGCGCGGAGTTCCTGTTCAGCCACGGGTTCGTGGACCGGATCGTGAGCCGCGCCGACCTGCGCGACGAGCTGGCCCTCCTGCTGGATCTCCTGCGGCCCTCGAGCGCGCTCGACGCCGCGTCGGGGGGTGCTCGCCGTGGTTGACCGGTTGCTGGGTCGCCCGCGCGAGCGCGAGGCGCCGTCCGCGCCCCCGCCGCCGGCGGATCCCCGCGACGCGGTCTGGGCCCGGGTTCAGCTGGCCCGCAACGCGCGCCGCCCGCACACCCTGGAGCTGGTCGGCCAGATCACCGACTCGTTCGTGGAGCTCCACGGTGACCGGCTGTTCGGCGACGACGGCGCCATCGTGGGCGGACCGGCCCGCATCGACGGCCGGCGGGTGATGATCGTCGGCCACCAGAAGGGCGCCGAGACCGACGAGAACATCCGGCGCAACTTCGGGATGGGGAAGCCCGAGGGCTTCCGCAAGGCGATCCGCCTGTTCGAGCTGGCCGACCGGCTGGGCCTGCCGGTGGTCACGTTCGTGGACACGCCGGGTGCCTACCCGGGCGCCGAGGCCGAGGAGCGCGGGATCGCGGACGCTATCGCCTGCTCGATCGGCGCGATGTGCCGTCTCCGCGTTCCCATCGTCACGCTCATCACCGGCGAGGGCGGCTCGGGCGGCGCGCTGGCGATCGCCGCCGGGGACGTGGTGGTCGCCCTGGAGAACGCCGTCTACTCGGTGATCAGCCCGGAGGGGTGCGCGTCCATCCTCTGGCGCACGACCGAGAAGGCGCCGGATGCCGCGCTCGCGATGCGGATGAGCGCCGCGGACCAGGCCGAGCTGGGCGTGATCGACCGCGTCGTGGCCGAGCCGGGCGAGGGCGCCCATGTCGACCCGGCGGAGACGGGCCGCCGGCTGCGCACGGTGATCCTGGAGGAGCTGGACCGGCTGGTCGCGCTCACCCCGGACGAGCTCGTCGCGCGGCGCGGCCAGCGCTACCGGGTCTTCGGCGCGTTCGACGACCTCGGCGTCGGCGAGCCGATCGCCGGATCCGCGGAACGGCCGGGCCTGGCCGACCGGCTGCGCCGGGCGCTGGAGCCCGTCGGCAAGTCGGTCGGTGACGCGATCGGCGACGCGATCGGCGGCCGGACCGGCCGCGAGGCGCGCGAGACCCGCGACGGGCGGGATACGCGCGAGTCCCGCGAGGTCCGCGAGTCCCGCGACGAGCCGCCCGCCCGTGAGGAGGTCTGAGCGTGGCCAACGACGACAGCAGCCTCGCCGAACGCGCCCCCCAGGAACGCCTGGACGATCACGCGGCGATCGATCGCCTGGCGGACGAGCTGGTCCCCGCGCTGGTCGCGAAGCTCGGCGCGAACGGCCTCGGCGAGCTGGAGGTTCGCGAGGGAACGTGGCGCGTGCGGCTCCGGATGCCGGCCGACGGGCCGGTCGCGGCGGGCCGCCGCGCAGCCGCCGGCCGGGGGAGCTCCCGCGCCGCCGACGCGCCGCGCGGCGAGCGCGCACGCGGCGAGCACGCGCGCACGGAGGCTGCGGCCGGCACCGGGATCGGGCACGCTCCCGTCCCCGCTGACGTCACGTCCGAGTCCGCGCCGGTGGCGGGTCCGTCCCGGCTCATCGCCACGTCACCGGCAGTCGGCTACTTCCGCCCGCGGGCCGAGCTGCAGGCCGGGACCAAGGTCCGGGCCGGCGACCGGATCGGAAGCGTGGACGTGCTCGGGATCGGGCAGGACCTGGTTGCCCCCGCCGATGGCCTGATCGGCGCGACGCTCGTCGCGGCCGGCGAGCCGGTCGAGTACGGCCAGGCCGTCATCCTCCTCGAGCGGCTCGGGGAGCCGCGGCCACGCGGCGAGGGAACGGCCGCGGCCGAGGGCGACGTACCCGCGACGGCCGCGCGCGACGGCGACGCATCCGCGACGGCTGCGCCCGACGGCGACGTGCCGGGCGACCGCGTCCCGCCCGGCCAGCGCGGCGCGCCGGCGACGGGAGCCGCCTGATGTTCGAGCGTGTCCTGATTGCCAACCGCGGCGAGATCGCCGTCCGGATCCTGCGCGCCTGCCGGACGCTGGGCATCGGCGCCGTCGTCGCCTACAGCGAGGCGGACCGCGACTCGCTGGCCGCCCAGCTCGCCGACGAGGCGATCTGCATCGGCCCGGCCGAGGCGAAGCGGAGCTACCTCTCGCCGTCGGCGATCATCTCGGCCGCGGTCGTGACGGGCTGCGAGGCGATCCATCCCGGTTACGGCTTCCTGTCCGAGGACGCGGGCTTCGCGGAGGCGGTCGCGGCCCACGGGCTCACGTTCATCGGCCCGTCGGCGGAGGTCCTGGAGCGGTTCGCCTCGAAGGAGGCCACGCGAAGCCTGATGGCCCGCCACGGGCTCCCCACCATCCCGGGATCGGAGGGGATGCTGCGCGACGAGGCGCATGCGCTCGACGAGGCGGCCCGGGTGGGCTACCCGGTCCTGATCAAGCCATCGGCGGGTGGAGGCGGCAAGGGGATGCGCATGGTGCGCACGCCGCGCGAGCTGGAGGCATCCCTCCGCGTGTGCCGCTCCGAGGCGCGGGCCGCCTTCGGCGACGACTCGCTCTACCTGGAGAAGTGGCTGGAGGACAACCGCCACGTGGAGGTCCAGGTGGTGGTCGACCGCTACGGGCGCGGGGTCCACCTCGGCGAGCGCGACTGCTCGGTCCAGCGGCGCCACCAGAAGATCGTGGAGGAGGCCCCGACGCCGGCGCTGCCGCCGGCTTCGCGCGCCGAGCTGTGCGAGCGGGCCATCGCCGCGGTCGTGGCGGCCGG
>CAZKXK010000114.1:0-7395 GCA_964556585.1 uncultured Anaerolineaceae bacterium | reverse complement strand
AGGTCCGTCCGGCCGCTACCTCGTGACGCGGGCCGGGACGCAGCTCGTGATCGGTGCCGAGCTTCCCGACCTGCCGGCGGATGCCGTGATCGTCGCCGTGGATCTCGCCGGGCGAGCCCCTGGTGCGGCCGTGGCACGCGGCGACGCCGCCACGGACCGCCTCCCCGGGGTCATGCTCCGGCTGGGTGCCGTCCGTCTCGCCGCGGGGAACTCGGAGGACCCCGCGCAGGTGGTCCCGGAGTACGTGACGCTCCCGCGGGGCGTGCCGACGGCGACGGGCGCCGAGGAAGGAGTGACGTGGTCGCCCGTCCGCCCGTGAAGCTCTCCATCGACCCGATGACGTTCGACGACCTGCCGGCGGTGCAGGCGATCGAGCGTGCCAGCTTCACGACACCCTGGCCGACTCACGCCTACCAGGCGGAGCTGGAGACGAACAAGCTCGCCAGCTATCTCGTCGTCCGGGCGGGGCGCGAGGTCGTTGCCTACGCCGGGATCTGGCTGATGGTCGACGAGGCGCACATCACGACGTTCGCGGTGGCACCCGCCTGGCGCCGGCGGAGGATCGGGGAGCGCCTTCTCGTGGCGGCCCTGGACCTGTCGGTCGAGCGCGGGGCACGCGAAGCGACCCTGGAAGTGCGCCTCTCGAACGTCCCGGCGCGCCGGCTCTACGAGAAGTACGGCTTCCGGCCGGTCGGGATCCGGCCGCGCTACTACAGCGACGACCACGAGGACGCGCTGATCATGACCACCGAACCGCTCTCGTCGCCCGGCATGCGTGCCCGCCTCGCCGCGCTCGGCGCGGAGCTGGCGGGGCTGCCCGACCCGGAGCCCCCGGACGCCCTCCCGCCGGGTGGTGCCGGATGAGCGGCCAGGCGTCCCTCGTGCTCGCGATCGAGTCCTCCTGCGACGAGACGGGCGTCGCGGTCGTCCAGGGCGGGCGCCGGATCCTGGCCCAGGCGGTCGCCAGCCAGATCGCGCTGCACGCGCCGGCGGGCGGGATCGTGCCCGAGCTCGCCGCACGGGCGCACCTGCGCTGGATCGTGCCGGCGCTGCAGGAGGTGCTCGCGACGACGGGCGTCACGATGGGCGAGGTCGACGCGATCGCGGTGACCGCCGGCCCGGGCCTGGCGGGTTCGCTCCTGGTGGGCATTGCCTTTGCCAAGACGCTCGCCTGGGCGTATCGGCGCCCGCTCGTCGGGGTGAACCACCTCGAGGGCCACCTACATGCGGCCTGGCTGCTGGATCCCGGTGAGCCCGAGCGCCCGGAGCCGCCCTTCCCGCTCGTGGCGCTCGTGGTGTCCGGTGGACACACGTTCCTCGTGGAGATGCGCGATCACCTCGCGTACCGGCTCCTCGGGGAGACCGTCGATGACGCCGCCGGCGAGGCGTTCGACAAGGCCGGCCGCCTCCTCGGCCTGGGATACCCGGGCGGACCCGCGATCGCCGCCGCCGCAGCGCGCTCGCAGGCGCGCGACGCGGTGCTGCCGCGGGCGTGGCTCGGGAAGTCCTACGACTTCAGCTTTTCCGGCCTCAAGACCGCGCTCCGGCGCCAGGTCGAGATGGAGCTGGCGGCCGCGGGCCGGCCCACGGCGGAGGCGGGCGGACGGCTCGACCCGGCCCGCGTCACGGAGCTGGCGTGGGGCTTCCAGGAGGCGGTTGTCGACGTCCTGGCTGCCAAGACCCTGCGCGCCGCCGATGAGACAGCCGCCCGGGCCATTGTCATGGGCGGCGGCGTCGCCTCGAACGACGCGCTCCGGGAGCGAATCGCGACCGGCGCAGCGGCGCGCGGCCTGCCGCTGTTCCTCCCGCGGCCGGGTCTCTGCACGGACAACGGCGCGATGATCGGGGCAGCGGGGTGGCGGAGGTTCGTCGCCGGCGAGCGGGCCGGCGACGACCTCGGCGCGCGGCCGGCCTGGCCCCTGGTTCGCCCGGGCGGGGCGCCGGACACCCGCCGGCCTCCCCGGCGGGGGACGGCCGCGCGGGCGTACGAGATCGCCCTGGCAGCCGAGCGCGACGGCGCCGGCGGCGGCCGGGTCCCGGCCGCGCCCGAGCGCATGCCGTGAGCGCGGTTCGGCTGGACCCGGGAGCGGTCCGGCGCACGCTGCGCGCCGCCGGCCTCCGCCCGCAGCGACGCTTCAGCCAGAACTTCCTGGTGGATATCGACGTGCTCGAGGCGATCCTGGCCGCCGCGGCGGCGTCGTCCGGGCGGACGGTGCTCGAGATCGGACCCGGGCTCGGGATCCTGACCGGCGGTCTGCTGGAGGCGGACGCCGCGGTCACGGCGGTCGAGCTGGACCGAGGGATGGTGGAGCACCTCGCCACGGCGTTCGAGCCCGCCCTCGCGGCCGCCGCGGACGGGCCACGCTCGCCGGCGCCGAACCCGCCGGGAACGCTGCGGCTCGTGGCCGCGGACATCCTCGATGTCGATCTCGCCGGGCTGCTCGTCGCACCGTTCGACGTCGTCGCGAACCTCCCCTACCACGTCACGAGCCCGATCCTGCACCGGCTGCTGGGGACCGAGCCGCGCCCCGAGCGCTGCATCCTGATGCTTCAGCGCGAGGTGGCCGAGCGCGTGACGGCGCGGCCCGGCGCCATGAGCTACCTCTCCGTGTTCGTCCAGTACCACGCCGCGGCGTCGCTGGTCAGGCTGGTCCCGCGGGACGCGTTCGAGCCGGCTCCAGACGTGGACTCGGCGATCGTCGCGCTGGACGTCCGCCCTGCTGGAGGAGCGGGACGCCTCCCGATGGAGATGGAGGACGAGCTCTGGCGGCTCGTGCAGGCAGGCTTCCGCGAGCGCCGGAAGATGCTCCGGAACGTCCTCGGCCGGCAGCTGCCGGTGGGCCAGGCTGGCGTGGACGCGGCGCTCGAAGCGGCCGGGATCGCCGGGGACAGACGCCCGCAGACGCTTTCCGTGACCGACTGGATCGGCCTGCTCGGCACGCTCGGTCCGCTCCCGCCGGACCTGCGCGGCCGGCGCCGCTCCGACCCGCGCCCAGCCTGATCCGGCCGCGATGAGCGAGGCGTCGCGCCTGGTCACGCCGGTGGTGCGGCTTGCGCCGGCCAAGCTCAACCTGACGCTCGCCGTCACCGGGCGGCGCGAGGACGGCTTCCATGCGCTGCACTCGGTGATGGTGCCGCTCGAGCTGGCCGACCGGCTGGCGATCACGCCGGCGTTCGCGCCCGGGGACAGGCTGCACGTCACGGGCCCGGGGGTGCCCGACCTCGGCCCATCCGAGGGCAACCTCGTCATGCGGGCGATCGGCGTGGCGCGGGCAGCCTGCCGTGCGCGTGGCGTCGACCTGCCGCTGCCCGCCCTGGCGGCGCGACTCGACAAGCGGATCCCGGTCGCGGCGGGTCTCGGCGGCGGGAGCAGCGATGCCGCGGCGGCGATGGACGCGGCGCTGGAGGCGTGGGGGGTCGGGGACGCCCTCCCGCCGGCGGATCGGGGGACGATCGCGGCGGGCCTCGGCTCGGACGTGCCGTTCTTCCTGGCGGGCGGCTGGGCGCTGGTCGAAGGCCGCGGCGAGCGGGTCGCGGCGCTCCCGCCGCCCCGCGGTCCGGCCCCGGCCGTCCTGCTCGTCACGCCGGGTGTCGGCGTGTCGACCGCCGCCGTGTATGCCGCCTACGCGGGCGGCATCCGGATGCCGTCGGGGGCCGCCCTGGCCTCGTCGCGCCATCTCGCCGGCGAGCTCGCGGGCGGGACGACGGTCGCGACGTTCTCGGACCGGGGCGGGATCATGGCGGTCGCGAACGACCTGGCGGCGGCGACGGCCGCGCTCGTGCCGGGCCTGGTGCCGTTCCGCCGCGCCCTCGCGCGGCTGGTGGCGCGTCCGGTGGCGCAGTCCGGCTCCGGGCCGACGCTCTGGGTCCTCTATCCTTCCATCGAGGCCGCGGAGACAGTCGCCGGGCTCGTCCGGGAAGCGCTCGCTGCGGGCGCGCTGGCGCCACCCGGCGACCGGCCCGCGTTCGTGGCCGCGACGCCGATCGCCGTCGGCGTCTCGTCCAGGGCCGCCGAGCCCACTCGTCCAGCGGAGAACACCGACCAGGGAGGCACCTGATGCCGCGAACCGCGATCTCGACCACGCATGCTCCCGCCGCCATCGGGCCCTACAGCCAGGCGATCCGCGCCGACGGCTACCTGTTCTGCTCCGGCCAGCTCGGCCTGGATCCGGCGACCGGGGACTTCGTCGCCGGGGATGTCGCCGCCCAGGCCGAGCAGTCGCTGCGGAACCTGGGCGCGGTGCTCGAGGCAGCCGGCCTGACGTTCAACGACGTCGTCAAGACGACGATCTTCCTCGCCGACATCGCGGACTTCGCGGCCGTCAACGCCGTCTACGGGCGCTTCGTGACCGACCCACCGCCGGCGCGCTCCACGGTGGCGGTCGCGGCGTTGCCAAAAGGCGGCCGCGTCGAGATCGAGGCGATTGCGCGCCTGGGCGCCTGATGCGCCCGGCTCGGCGTGCCCGGTCGCGGGGGTGGCGCGTTTGACACGGCCGACGGACCGAACCTACGCTTCCCGGACACCAGATGCCCACTGAACCACCCACGCCGGACGGCAGTCGCGGGGATTCGTCGCGCCTCATCCCGACCGGGTCGCCACGGCCGGGCGTGCCCGTCCGATGATCGCCCGTCGCCGTGCACCCGGGACCGCCGGGGTCCGCGAGGCCACCGACGGCCGCGGGGCCGTCGCCGTCATCATGGCCGGCGGGCTGGGGACCCGCATGCGGTCCTCGGTGCCGAAGCTGCTGCACTCGCTGTGCGGCCGCCCGATGCTGTCCTACGTGGTGGAAGCCGCCCGTGCGGCGACCGGACGGGACCCGATCGTGGTGACCTCGCCCGCAACCGCCGCCGTCCGCGACGCGTTCCCAACGGGTGTCGCCTTCGCGCTCCAGGAACGTCCCGATGGGTCCGGCGATGCTGTCCGGGCCGCCCTGCTCGCCGTGCCGGCCGACGCGGCCGAGATCGTGGTCCTCAACGGCGACATCCCCCTCGTCGAAGCGGACGTCGTCGCGGGCCTGCTGGAACGCCGCCGCGGCGCCGGCGCCGCCATCGCGCTGGTGTCGTTCGACGCCTGGGAGCCGGGAGCGCTGGGTCGCGTGATCCTGGCACCCGAGGGGGACCGGGTCGCGCGGCTCGTGGAGGCGAGCGACGCCAGGCCCGACGAGCTTGCCGTCAGCGAGGTGAACGCCGGGCTGTACGCGTTCGACGCCGCCTGGTTGCGCGGGGCGATCGCGCGCCTCACGCCATCCCCGGTGACCGGCGAGTATTACGTCACGCAGCTTGTCGATCTCGCGGTGGCGGACGGGCTCGCGGTCGTGACCCACGAAGTGCCCGACGACGGCGCGCTGGATGGGATCAACGACCGCGTCCAGCTGGCCGAGGCGACCGCGATGCTGCGCGAGCGCATCAACCTCGCCTGGCTCCGGGCCGGCGTCACGATGCACGACCCCGCCACGGCGTACGTCGAAGCGGACGTGGTCCTGGCGCCCGACGTGACCCTGGAGCCGAACGTGATCCTGCGCGGCAGGACCCGGGTGGAGGAGGGGAGCGTGATCGGCGCCGGGAGCCAGCTGGTGGACAGCCTGGTGGGCCCCCGATGCCGGATCTGGGCCAGCGTCCTGGAGCGGGCCAGCGTGGAGGAGGGAACCACGGTCGGGCCGTTCAGCCACCTGCGGCCGGGCAGCTCGATCGGGCCGGACGTGCAGCTCGGCAACTTCGCGGAGGTGAAGAACAGCCGGCTGGAGCGGGGCGTGAAGCAGCACCACATGAGCTATCTCGGGGACGCGCACGTGGGCGCCGGCACGAACGTCGGCGCGGGCACGATCACGGCGAACTACGACGGCGTCCGCAAGCACCACACGGAGATCGGGGAGCGCGTCTTCCTCGGCGTCGACACGATGCTGCGGGCCCCCGTGACGATCGGCGACGGGGCCAAGACCGGCGCCGGCGCGGTGGTCACGCGCGACGTCCCGGCGGGTACGCTCGCCGTCGGCGTGCCGGCGCGGATCCGCGAGCTGCGCCCGCCGGCCACCGCGCCGGAGCCGGCCACCGCACCGGCGCCGGCAGGCGACGCGATGGAGCCGGCTGCCGGGGACGGCCCGGGAGCGCCCGCCACCCCGCCCCTGTCGAACATCGATCGCTGATGGACCTCGTCGTCCAGCTGGTCGTCATCGTCGTCCTTACCCTGCTCGAAGGGTTCTTCGTGGCCGCGGAGATCGCGCTCGTCTCGATCCGGCACAGCCGGGTCGACCAGCTCGTGGACGAGGGCAATCGCGCGGCGCGACGGGTCCGAAGCCTGCTCGACAATCCGGGTCGCTTCCTTGCCGTCTCCCAGCTCGGCCTGACGCTGCTCGGGTTCTTCGCCTCGGCCTTCGCGGCGGTCAGCCTCGCGGACGGCCTTGCGGGGATCCTGGTTCGGGTCGACGCGCTGCGGGACGGCGCCCACGCCATCTCCCTGGTCGTCGTCACCATCGTCATCGCCCTCTTCACGATCGTCTTCGCCGAGCTGGTGCCCAAGACGCTTGCGCTCGCCCACACGGAACGCTTCGCGCTCGCCCTCTCGCAGCCGATCGACGTGATCGGCCACGTGCTGGGGCCCGTGATCAGCCTCCTGACGGGGCTGACCCGGGCCGTGGCCGGAGGGCTTGGGGCGCGCGTGTCGGCGGACGCCCAGATCAGCGCCGAGGAGCTGAAGCTGATCGTGGAGCGCGGCGGCGAGCAGGGCGTCCTCGAAGCCGAGGAGGAGCAGATGATCAACGCGGTCATCGAGCTCGGCGAGCGACGCGTCCACGAAGTCATGGTCCCCCGGATCGACATCGTGGGGCTCGAGGTCGGGGGGACGTTCGAGGAAGCCGTGGAGCGGATCATCGCCGAGGGGCACAGCCGCCTCCCGGTCTGGGAGCAATCGATCGACCAGGTCGTCGGGATCCTGTACGCGAAGGATCTCCTGCGTTTCCTGAAGGAGGCATCCGCCGATCCGCCGCCCATCCGGGCGCTCCTGCGAACGCCCCTCTTCGTCCCGGAGTCGATCACGATCGACGACCTTCTCCGTCAGCTCCAGCGCCGCAAGGTTCACCTCGCGGTCGTCCTCGACGAGTACGGGGGGACCGCCGGGCTCGTCACGATCGAGGACCTGCTCGAGGAGATCGTGGGCGAGATCCAGGACGAGTACGACGTGGAGGAGCCGATGGTCGTTCGGCTTGACCACGACCGGGCTCGCATCGATGGGCGCGCCTCGGTCGACGAGCTCGGGGAGCTGTGGGACGACCTGGACGTCGACGCGCTCCTCGAGGACCGCGAGGAGTACGACACATTGGGCGGGCTGCTGTTCCACCGGATCGGGGGTGTCCCGAAGCCCGGTGACCAGGTCCGCGTCGGCGCACTGACGTTGACGGT
>CAZKXK010000113.1:0-7439 GCA_964556585.1 uncultured Anaerolineaceae bacterium | reverse complement strand
GCCGAACCGCCGGGTGGTCGTCGTCCCGAAGTCGGTCGCCGCATCCTGACCGCTCGCGTCCCGAGCCGGGCGCGGGCGGCGCGCCCAGCGTGGCGAGACGGGAACGGGCTCGTGCGTCGTTTCGTCGCCAGCCTGTAAGATTCGGCCCCCGACCCGTCCGCATCGAGCACGCGAGATGTCCGCCGCACCCCGCCGCCTGCCAGTCGCCCGACTCCTCTTCGCGGTGATCGCCGGCTTCGTGCTGGCCGCGTCGGTCGGGTCCGGCGCGCTGTTCGCCTACCAGGGCCGGTACTCGGACCGGATCTACCCGGGCGTCCGCGTGGCCGGCCTGGACGTGGCGGGGCTCGATCGCGCCGCCGCCGCCGCGCTCCTGGGCACCGCGCTCGAGAGCTACGGCGCCGGAAGCGTCGTGATCACGGCAGGCACCCACACCGTCGAGCTGTCCGACGCCGACCTCGGACGACGTGTCGACATCGAGGGGCTCCTCGACGAGGCGTTCGCGGTCGGCCGCTTCGCCGACCCGGTGGGCAACGCGGCCGACGGCGTTCGGACGCTCGTCAACGGCACCGACATCGCGCCCCGCGTCACGGTCGATGTAGCCGCGACGGCCCTGGCGGTTCAGGCAGCCGCGTCCCGGATCGACCTGCCCCCCGTGAACGCGACCGCGCGCTGGACCGCAGCGGGCTTCAGCACGACCCCCGCGGCGACGGGGCTGGGCCTCGCGCAACCCGCCCTGGTGGACGAGATCGCGCGACGCCTCTCGGACCCGGCGGCACCTGCGCGGATCGAGCTCACCGGCACGCTGGTCCCGTTGCAGCCGTCAGTCACCGATGCGGCGGCAGCGACGGCGGTCGAGAACGCGACGCTGATGGCGCGCGACGTGACCCTCGCGGACGGCAAGGAGACCTGGACCATCCCCGGGTCGACCGTGCGCGGCTGGATCTCGTTCGCGGCGACTCCCGACGGCCGGTACGTGCCCGTCGTCGCCCAGGATGCGGCGGTGCCCGCGCTCACGGCGCTGGCCAAGGCGATCAACCGTGATCCGACCGACGCGAGCTTCCTGATGGGGCGCGGCAACACCGTGGTGGGCGTCGTGGCCGGCAAGGACGGGCGGACCCTCGATGTCGCCGGCACGAGCGCCCTCGTCGCGCAGGCCGTCAACGCCCGGGCCGCCGACGCCGCTCCGGCACAGCCGCCGCCGGTTTCGATGGCGCTCACCACGGTGGCCCCGAAGCTGACCACCGCCCAGGCGCAGCTGACCGCCCCGCTCATGAAGCAGATCTCGACCTGGACGACCTACTACCAGCCCGGTCCCAGCAACGGGTACGGGGCCAACATCACGATCCCGACCCGCACGATCGACGGCTACGTCCTTGCACCCGGCGCGGTGTTCGACTTCTGGCAGGCGATCGGCGTCGTCAGCGCCGCCACCGGGTACCTGCCGGGCGGCGCGATCATCGACGGCAAGTCGGAGCCGACCGGGGCGCTGGCCGGCGGGATCTGCTCGTGCTCCACCACGTTGTTCAACGCGGCCGCGCGGGCCGGCCTGGAGATCCTGTCCCGGGTGAACCACTACTACTACATCGACCGCTACCCGCTGGGCCTGGACGCCACGGTCTTCGAGAGCGACTCGGGGTCGGTCACCACGATGTCGTTCCGGAACGACACCGCCTACCCGATCCTCATCCGTGGCTACACGCTGGCCGGCGCCGTCAAGTTCTCCCTCTTCAGCGTCCCGACCGGGCGCCAGGTCACGTTCTCGCAGCCGACCGTGACGAACCGCAACCCCGGCGTGGAGACCACCGAGTACACGACGAGCATCCCGGCGGGGACGACGAAGCGGCTCGAGTACCCCACGATCGGGATGCGGGTGAGCGTCACCCGGACGGTCACCGACGCGGCCGGGGTCGTGATCCACCACGACGTCTTCAACTCGAACTACGCTCGCGTGGACGGCCTCACGCTCATCGGCCGCGCGCCGTCCGCGGGTGGCACGACGCCGAGCCCCACGCCCAGGCCCAGCCCGACGCCCCCGCCGAGCCCCAGCCCGACGCCGACGCCCCCGCCCGCCTGATCTCCCGCCATGACGATGCGTCAGGAGCTCGCCGAGTCGCCCGCGGTCGTGGACGGCCTGCTCGTGAGCGCGCGGGCGCCGCTGGCGCACCTCGCCGGCGAGGTGCGCCGCCGCGTGACCCGGTTCGTCCTGGTGGCCGCGCGCGGCACGTCCGACCACGCTGCCACGTATGCCCAATACGTCCTGGGCGCCCGGGCCGGCCTCCCGGTCGGGCTGGCCACGCCGTCGCTGTCATCGCTCTACGGGATGGCGCCCAGGGTCGCGGACGCGCTCGTGATCGGGATGAGCCAATCCGGCCGCTCACCGGACATCGTCGCGGTCCTCGACGACGCGCGCCGCCAGGGCGCCCTGACGCTCGCGATCACGAACGACCCGGGATCGCCGCTGGCCGGCGCGGCCGACGTCGTGGTGGCCCTCGAGGCCGGGCCGGAGCTGGCCGTCGCGGCGACCAAGACGTACGTCGCGGAGCTCGCCGTCGTGGCGCTTCTGTCGGAGGAGCTCCGCGCCGGCGATCGGGATCCGGCGCTCGGCCGGCTCCCCGCCGCGCTGGCCTCGACGCTCGAGCTGGAGCCGGCGATCGTGGGCCTCGCGGGCCGGTTCGCGCCAGCTCCCGCCTGCGTCGTCCTCGCCCGGGGCTTCCAGTATGCGACCGCGCGCGAGTGGGCCCTCAAGCTCAAGGAAGTGGCGGGCGTCTTCGCCGACCCCTACTCGGCCGCCGACTACGAGCACGGCCCGATCGCGCTGGCCGAGCCGGGCATGCCGGTCCTGGCGGTGGTATCGAGCGGGCCCACCCTGGCCGGGATGATCTCGCTGCTGGGCCGCCTCGCCGCGGACGGCGCGGACCTGCTCATCGTGTCGGACGCCGAGGCCGCCCGCGCCCTGGGGAGCGGCTCGCTGGCGCTTCCCGCAGGGCTGCCGGAGTGGCTCGCGCCGATCGCCGCGATCCTGCCCTGCCAGCTGTTCGCCTACCACCTCGCGGTGGCGCGCGGGCGCGACCCCGAGAGGCCCCACAACCTGAGCAAGGTGACGCTGACGCGCTAGCCGCGACTGGCGGGCGCCCCGGAATCGTTCGCCACCGTCGCCCGGAGGTCGCGGAGCCCGGCCGCCAGGCCCGCCAGCTGGGCCTCGCCAAGGCCACCGAGGATGCGCACGAGCCACTCCGTCGTCCGCTGCTCGGCTGCCTCGAGGCCGGCGAGGCCCGACGGGCTGAGCGTGAGGCGGATGCGCCGGCGGGAGGCCGGATCGGTCTCGCGCACGACCAGCTGCTGGCGCACGAGGCGCGCGACGAGCTCGGAGGCCGCCGGCAGTGACGTGCCCACCTGGTCCGCCACCGCCGACAGGTCGGTTCCCGGGTGACGCCGGATGTAGACGAGGGCCCGGAACTGCGGGACGGAGATCGCCTCCGGCCTCCCTTCACGCATCCGGGCCCGGATCGCGCGCATCACGAGCGGCACCGTCTCGAGGACGGCTCGGGCTGCTTCCTCCTCGGGCGCGACGGCGATTGACGACATGGTTGGGCTTCCCTGCTAGAGTATTAGGGAACCTAATTGTAGATCAGCGAGGTCAGCGTGCAGGCAGCGATCGAGACCCGGGACCTGCGGCGCGAGTTCGGATCGGTCACCGCGGTCGATGCGCTCACGCTGGAGGTCAGGCCGGGCGAGGTGTTCGGCCTGCTCGGCCCGAACGGCGCTGGCAAGACGACCACGATCAAGATGCTCATCACGTTGCTGCCGCCGACCTCCGGCTCGGCGACGGTCGCCGGCCACGACATCGCCCACGAGGCGCGCGCCGTGCGCCGGTCGATCGGCTACGTGCCCCAGCTCCTGTCGTCCGACGGCGCGTTGAGCGCCCGCGAGAACCTGGACATCTCGGGCCACCTGTACCACATTCCCGGCCCGGAACGCCGCGAGCGGATCGACGAGGCGCTCCGGTTCATGGGGCTCACGGACGTCGGGGACAACCTGGTGCGGACCTACTCGGGCGGGATGGTTCGCCGCCTCGAGATTGCCCAGGCGATGCTCCACGCGCCGCCCGTGCTCTTCCTGGACGAGCCCACGGTGGGGCTGGATCCGACTGCACGGCGGGCGGTGTGGGAGCACGTCCGGAAGCTGCGCGAGCTCGAAGGCACCACGATCCTGCTCACCACGCACTACATGGACGAAGCGGCCGAGCTGTGCGAGCGGGTCGGGATCATGCATCTCGGCAGGCTCGTCGCGCTGGGTACCCCCGACTCGCTCGCCGCCGAGGTCGGCCCCGGTGCCAGCCTGGACGACGTGTTCACCCACTTCACCGGCAGCGACCTGGACGATGCATCAGCTGGAGGTACCTATCGTGACGTCGCTCGAACGCGCCGCACGGCCCGTCGCCTGGGCTGAGCCTCCGTCGATCGTCCGGTTCCCCCAGGACACGTGGACGGTCGCCCAGGGAGAGCTGCGCAAGCTCGCCCACGATCCGACGGAGCTGCTCACGCGGGCGGTCCAGCCGATCCTGTGGCTGATCGTCTTCGGCCAGGTGCTTGCCCAGGCCCGGGCGATCCCGACCGGCAACCTCGGCTACATGGACTTCCTTGCCCCGGGCGTGCTCGCCCAGAGCGCGCTGTTCTCGGCGATCTTCTTCGGCATCGCCGTGATCTGGGAGCGGGACCTGGGAGTCCTCCACAAATACTTGGTGAGCCCGGCGTCGCGCCTGGCCCTCGTTTCAGGGAAGGCGCTCGCCGGCGGGTTGCGCGCGCTCGTGCAGGCGGTCGTCGTGTACGTCGTGGCCGCCCTGATCGGCGTCCACCTCCAGCTGGGGCTCGTGCCGATCTTCGGCGTCGCCGTGGTGGTGGTCCTGGGGGCCGCGGGGTTCGCCACGTTCTCCCTGATCATCGCCTGCCTGGTCCGGACCCGGGAGCGCTTCATGGGGATCGGCCAGGTCCTGACCATGCCGCTCTTCTTCGCGAGCAGCGCGATCTACCCGATCGCCCTCATGCCGTCGTGGCTCCAGGTGGTCGCCCACGTGAACCCGCTCACCTACCAGGTGGATGCGCTCCGGGCGCTGATGGTCAAGGGCGGGACGGCAACCTTCTCGATTCCGCTGGACCTCGGCGTGCTCGCCTTCGCGCTCGTCGTGCTCCTGGTCATCGCGGGCCGCCTCTACCCGCGCCTGGCGATGTGAGACGGGGCGGTCCCGGGCTGTCGCCCATGGGGCGCAGCGCGTAGACCCTGCCCTGCCGGTGCGCGAGGTCCTCGAGGTCTGTCGTCGTCGCGACGCCATAGGAAGCGAGCTCGACCAGCTCGCGGGTCGGCAGGTAGCGGCGGCCGGGGTCGCCCACCAGGACCTCGATTCCGCGGCTGCGAGCCCGCTGCAGCCAGGGCAGGACGCGGTCCGCCAGCCGGCCCTCGTACCAGGTGTCGCCGGCAAGGATGACATCGACCTCGGGCGCGTCGTCGTCCAGCACGTCACGGCGGAGGACGGCGACACGGCACCCGTTGGCGCGTGCGTTGAGCTGGATCGCGGCGGCCGCGAAGGGATCGACGTCCGCACCCGTGGCTGCCGCGGCGCCGGCGCGCAGGGCGGCGATGGCACAGAGCCCGGAGCCGGATGCGAGGTCGAACACCCGCCGGCCGGCCACGGTCTCGGGGTGCTCGCGAAGATACCGCGCGATCGCCAGCCCACCGGCCCACGCGACGGCCCAGTAGGGGAGATCCGCGTCGTCGTCGGCCGTCTCGACCTGGACCGCGCGCCAGAGCGGCAGCACGTCGTCGGCCAGGTGGAGGCGGATCTCCTCGAGCCCCGGGACCGGTCGCAGGCGCGTGTGGCGCAGGACGAATGCGCGATGCGAGGTGGCCATCGTCCGGACTCTACGCCCCGACGGCTCGACGCCCCGCCGGCTCCCTGCCCGTGTCGGGGCGCCGGTCGCCCCCGCCCCGCCCGTCCTAGCCGAGCAGGAGGCGAATGCCCACGAACGTGCCCAGCACGATGATCGCGAGCCGCAGGACGCCCGCGGGCAGGCGGCGTCCGACGATCGCGCCGATCTGCCCACCGACGATCGCGCCGATCGCGAGGAGGATCGCGGGCGCCCAGGCGACGGGCGCCACCGCGATGAACAGGATGGCGGCGACGCCGTTGATGAGCATCGCCAAGACGTTCTTCAGGGCGTTCAGGCGCTGGAGGTGCTCGGGCAGGAACGTCGCCAGCAGGGCCATCATGATCACGCCCTGGGCCGCCCCGAAGTAGCCGCCGTAGATGCCGGTCAGGTAGATCGTGATGAAGAGCGGCAGCGTGTGCTCCTGGCCTTCGGCCCGCCGCTCGCCCATCGCGCGCGACAGCCGCGGCTGGATCGCCATCAGGACCACCGCGCCGAGAATGAGGATCGGCACGATCCGCTCGAACGCGGCAGCCGGCAGGGCGAGCAGGAGCAGGCCGCCGGTCAGGCCGCCGGCGACCGCGGCGATCCCCAGGCGAATCGCCCGGCCGCGCTGTCCGGCCAGCTCGCGGCGGTACCCGATCGCCCCACTGAGCGAGCCGGGCACCAGCCCGACCGTGTTCGAGACATTCGCGACGACCGGCGCGTAGCCGAAGGCGAGCAGGGTCGGGAAGGTGATCAACGAGCCGGACCCGACGATCGTGTTGATCGTGCCTGCCGCAAGGCCGGCGGCCAGGATCGCGACGGCCTCGAGCGGGCTCACCGGGTGGCGATCCCGGCGGTGCGCTCCGATGTGTCCCGACGTGTGCTCACGAGGGCAGTTTGAGGCCTCGCCTGTTCACGCGCGCCCGGAGTCAGCGCCGATCGGCGTGGCAGCGCACCGCTGGTCAGGGACCACGGCGGCGCCCGCGCCAAGAGAGGGGGTTGGTGGAGATGGGGGAGAGTCGAACTCCCCGTCCGAAACCCGTGACCCGGACCCACTACGAGCGTGTCCGATGCTTGATCTCGACCGACCCACCCCCATCGGCAGGGGCGATGATCGGTCCAGCTGCGTGTCCCTAGATCGGGCTTCGCTCCCGGCTACGCGGCGCTTGCCGGGGCTGCATCCCCGCTGAGTGACGCTTCCACGGCCCACGGGGAGGAGGCCGCTTCCACGCTCACCTTACCGCCTAAGCGGCGAGGGCGAGAGCAGGCTGCTTGTTGGCAGTTACTTCGTTTTGCCGCCTTTTAACGAGGCCAGAGCGGCATCCTCGGCTCGCGTTTCCGGGCTGCGGGGCCCCGTCGAGACCACGCATCCCCACCGATCGAACCGGCGCACGGCCAGCTCGCGCCGACCCTGAGGCCGGCAACGGCATTGTACGCCGGGCTGGCAGGATCCCTGTGCGGCTTTCGCGCCGGCCCATGCAACGTGCAGCATCGACCCGGTGCGCGACGAGAGCAGGTGCGCCAGACTGAGCA
>CAZKXK010000112.1:0-7529 GCA_964556585.1 uncultured Anaerolineaceae bacterium | reverse complement strand
GCGCTGCTCGGCAAGGACGCCTTCCAGGAGATCGACATCACCGGGATCACGCTCCCGATGACGAAGCACAACTACCTGGTCCGGGATGCCGACGACCTGCCCCGCGTGCTCGCCGAGGCGTTCTACATCGCCCGGACCGGCCGCCCGGGGCCCGTCCACGTCGACATCACGAAGGACGCGCTCCAGCAGGAAACGAACGCGCCGCATCCCTCCGACGAGCAGGTCGCGGCGGGCCTGCCCGGCTTTCGCCCCAACCTTTCCGGCCACGCACGGCAGCTTCGCCTGGTCGCGGAGGAGATCAGCCGCGCCAAGCGGCCGATCATCTTTGCCGGCCACGGGGTGCTGATCGCAGACGGGATGACCGAGCTGCGCGAGCTCGCCGAGCGCACCCAGATCCCGGTGGCCTGGACGCTGCTGGGGATCGGCGCCTTCGACGAGACGCACCCCCTTGCCTACGGCTACATGGGGATGCATGGCTGGAAGCACGTCAACCGGGCGATCCAGTCGGCCGACCTGATCCTGGCGATCGGGATGCGCTTCGACGACCGCGTGACGGGCAGCGTGAAGACCTATGCGCCGTTCGCCCGGATCGTCCACGTGGATATCGACCCGGCGGAGATCGGCAAGAACGTCGCCGTGGAAGTCCCGGTCGTGGGCGACGCCAGGCGCGTCATGGCAGCGCTCCTCGACATGCTGCCCGTCACCGACCCGGCGGAGCGGGCCGATTACCACGCCCAGCTTGCGGAGTGGCGACGCGAGTCGCTGGCTGGCAGCTGGCACGGCTCGGGCGCCTGGCGCGACGGGCTCCTGTCGGCCGACTTCGTGATCTCCGAGATCGGCGAGGCCACCGGCCACGACGCGACGATGGTCGCCGACGTCGGGCAGAACCAGATGTGGATGGCGCGCTACGCCGGCTACCGCCGCCCCCACAGCCACCTCTCATCCGGTGGCCTCGGGACGATGGGCTACGCCATGCCGGCCGCGATGGGGGCGGCTCTGGGCCGGCCCGACAAGTCGACCTGGGCCGTGTGTGGCGACGGTGGCTTCCAGATGACGGTCCAGGAGCTGGCGACGCTCGTCCAGGACCGGATCCCGGTCCACATCGCGCTCATGGACAACCACAAGCTCGGCATGATCCGGCAGTGGCAGGAGCTCTTCTACGCGAGCAACTTCCAGTCGTCGCACCTCTTCGGGCCCGACTTCCTGAAGCTCGCCGATGCCTACGGAATCCCGGCCTGGAAGGTGCGTTCGCCCGACGAGGTTCGGCCGGCGATCGAGGCGGCGAATGCCGTCGAGGGGCCGACCCTCGTCTGGTTCGAGATCGCCGAGGAGCAGAACGTCTTCCCGATCATGCCGGCCGGCAAGGGCCTCTCCGACCTGATCGAGACGTGGGGAGAGGTCGACGAATGAGCGACACGCAGCAGCCCGCGGCCCATGCCGCGCCACCCCCGCGGACGGTCCCCGGGACCGGCGCGCAACGCCGCCATGTCCTCGTGGCGATCGTGAACAACCGTCCCGGCGTCCTGAACCGCGTCGCCAGCCTCATGCGGGCCCGCAACTTCAACATCGAGTCGCTCGCCGTCAGCCACCTGGACGACCCCGAGATCTCGCGGATGACCATCACGCTGCGCGGCGACGACGTGAACGTGGAGCAGGCTGCCAAGCAGCTCTACAAGCTGATCGACGTGCTCAAGGTGCAGGACGTCACGGACGACCCCACGGTCCAGCACGAGCTGGTGCTCGTGAAGGTCCGCGCCACGGATCGCAACCGCGGCGAGCTGATCTCGATCGTCGAGATGTACAAGGCCCGGATCGTGGACATGGCGCCGGAGTCGGTGATCGTGGAGACGACCGGCACGGAGACCGAGGTGGATGCGCTCATCGCGCTCCTCCGCGGCTACGGGATCAAGGAGCTGGTGCGGACCGGGACGGTCGTGATGTCCCGCGGCTCGCAGTCCATCGAGGAGGCCACGAAGCGATGACGGCGCGGATGTACTACGACGCGGACGCCGACCCGGCGGCGCTCGCCGGCCAGACGGTCGCGATCATCGGGTTCGGGAGCCAGGGTCACGCGCACGCCCTCAACCTGCGGGAATCGGGCGTGGACGTGGTGGTGGGGCTCCCGCCCACCTCGAAGAGCCGGCGCATCGCCGAGGACGCGGGCCTGCGGGTGGCCGACGTCGCCGACGCCGTGCGCGGCGCCGACGTCGTCATGATCCTGGTCCCCGACACCGCCCAGAAGGCGGTCTTCGAGGCGGACATCGCGGCCAACCTGAAGCCCGGCGCCCTCCTCATGTTCGCCCACGGGTTCAACATCCGGTTCGCGCGGATCAGCCCGCCGGCCGGGATCGACGTCGGGATGGTCGCCCCGAAAGGCCCCGGCCACCTGGTCCGGTCCGTCTATCGGGCGGCCGGCGGCGTGCCGGCGCTGTTCGCCGTGGAGCAGGATGCCACCGGCACGGCACGCGCCCGGACGCTCGCCTACGCGCGCGCGATCGGCGCGACGCGGGCCGGCGTCCTGGAGACGACGTTCAAGGAGGAGACCGAGACCGACCTGTTCGGCGAGCAGTCCGTCCTGTGCGGCGGCACCGCGGCCCTCGTGAAGATGGCCTTCGAGACGCTCGTGAAGGCCGGCTACCAGCCCGAGCTGGCCTACTTCGAGACGCTCCACGAGCTCAAGCTCATCGTGGACCTGATGTACCGCGGCGGCCTCAACTTCATGCGCTTCAGCGTCAGCGACACGGCCGAGTACGGCGACTACGTCAGCGGTCCGCGGATCATCGATGAGCGCACGCGCGCAACCATGGAGCAGGTCCTGGCCGAGATCCAGGACGGGACGTTCGCCGCGCGCTGGATCGCGGAGAACGAGAGCGGCCGCGCCGAGTTCGAGCGGCTGCGCGCCGTCGATCGCGACCACCAGATCGAGCAGGTCGGGGCGCGCCTGCGAGCTGCGATGCCGTTCCTGGACCCGGTCACGGTCCAGGCGGGCCAGGCGCAGGCCGCCGCCTCGGGCGCGGCGGGGGAGGGTCACTGATGCCCGTCCCGGTACCGGCCGGCCCGTTCGTGCCCGCGGGCACGGTCCGGGTCTTCGACACGACGCTTCGCGACGGGGAGCAGGCGCCCGGCGCGGGGCTCACCGCCGCCGAGAAGCTGGAGGTCGCCCGCCAGCTCGTCCGCCTCAACGTGGACGTCATCGAGGCCGGCTTCCCCGCCGCCTCGCCGGGCGACTGGGAGGCCGTCAACCGGATCGCGAAGGAGGTCCGGGGCGTGGCGGTCGCCGCGCTGGCCCGCTGTCGCGACGGCGATCCGCAGAAGGCGGTGGAGGCGATCCGCGTCGCCGAGCGTCCGCACCTCCACGTCTTCATCGCGACCTCGGACATCCACCTCAAGCACAAGCTGCGGATGTCGCGCGACGAGGCGCTCGCCGAGGCGGTCCGCTGGGTCCGTTACGGCCGCGAGCAGCTGGGTCGCGACGCGGAGATCGAGTTCTCGGCCGAGGACGCCTCCCGCACCGACCCGGCCTTCCTGCTCGCCATCTACGAGGCGGTGGTGGGCGCCGGCGCCACCACGGTCAACATCCCCGACACGGTCGGGTATGCGATCCCATCCGAGTTCGCCACGCTCGTCGGCCGGGTCGTCGACCTGGTCGGCTCCGGCGCCACGATCTCGGTCCACTGCCACAACGACCTGGGGCTGGCGACCGCGAACACGCTCGCCGCCGTCCAGGCCGGCGCGCGCCAGGTCGAGGTCACGATCAACGGACTTGGCGAGCGAGCCGGCAACGCCTCCCTCGAGGAGGTGGTCATGGCGCTGCGGACCCGCCCCACCCAGTTCCCGGAGCTGCTGAGCCGTGTCCAGACGGAGCACATCACCACCGCCAGCCGGCTGGTGAGCCACCTGACGGGATTCGCGATCCAGCCGAACAAGGCCGTGGTGGGCGCGAACGCGTTTGCCCACGAGTCGGGGATCCACCAGGACGGCGTGATCAAGAACCCGCTGACCTACGAGATCATGACCCCGCAGTCGGTGGGCCTGTCAGGCAGCCAGCTCACCATCGGCAAGCTGTCCGGGCGCAAGGGGCTCCAGAAGAAGCTCCACGATCTGGGCCACGACGTCTCCGGTGATGCGCTCGACATCGTCTACCGCGAGGCGATCGCGCTCTCGGACGTGAAGAAGGAGGTCACCGACGCGGACCTGCAGGCGCTCGTCCAGCAGCGTGCCGGCGACCTGCCGGCCTCGATCGTGCTCGACGGGTGGAGCGTCACGTCCTCGCACGGCGGCAAGTCCACCGGCAGCGTCCGGCTGGCGCTCGACGGCGAGGAACGGGCGGGCGAGTCGACCGGGAACGGCCCGGTCAACGCGCTCTACCGGGCCGTGGACCAGGCGATCCGGCCCGTGGTGGGCTGGGAGCCGACGCTGGTCGAGTACGAGATCAAGGCCGTCACCGAGGGCGAGGATGCCCAGGGGCGCGTCTTCCTCCGCTGCCGCCGCTCCACGGACGCGGGTGACGACGCGATCGTCGTGACCGGCCACGGCCTCTCCACGAACATCATCGAGGCATCCCTCGAGGCGTACGTGGTGGCAGCCAACAAGCTCTGGGCGGTGGAGCGCGACGAGGCGACGCTGCCCGTGCTGCGGCCGTCGGAGCGCCTGCCATGACCGCGGAGGCCGGCCTTCCCGGCTACCGGCTGGTCGCCATCCCGGGTGACGGCGTCGGGCCGGACGTCGTCACCGCCGCGAAGCGCGCCCTGGCCGCGGTTGGCGCGCGCTTCGGGTTCGGCATCGCCTGGCAGGACATCGTGGTCGGCGGGGCCGGGATCGACGCGTACGGCATCCCGATCCGCCCCGAGGACCTGGCCGCCTGCTCGGCGAGCGACGCGGTCCTCCTCGGTGCCGTCGGCGGCCCGAAATGGGACGACCCGGCCGCGACGGTCCGGCCCGAGCAGGCGCTGTTCGCCATGCGCGGCGGGCTGGGCCTGTTCGCGAACCTCCGCCCGGTGAGCGTCCACCCGGCGCTGGTGGCGGCCTCGCCCCTTCGGCCGGAGCTGCTCGACGGCGTCGACATGCTGATCGTGCGCGAGCTGACCGGCGGCCTCTATTTCGGAGAGCGGGGCGAGCCGGCGGGGGCGATCGGCGCGCGCGCCGCGCACGACCTGCTCCCGTACTCGGAGCCCGAGGTTGCCCGGGTCGTCCACCTCGCCTTCGAGCTCGCGCGGGGGCGCCGGAAGCGGCTCACCAGCGTGGACAAGGCGAACGTCCTGGCCACCTCGCGCCTGTGGCGGACCGTGGTCCACGAGATCGCCGCCGAGTACCCGGACGTGGCGCTCGACGATCGGCTCGTCGATGCGTGCGCCATGCAGATCGTGCGCTCGCCGGCCTCGTTCGACGTGCTCGTGACGGAGAATCTCTTCGGCGACATCCTGTCGGACGAGGCGTCGGTCCTGGCCGGCTCGCTCGGGATGCTCCCCTCGGCGTCGGTCGGCGCGCGCCGGACCGCGCACGGCCTCCACGGCCTGTACGAGCCGATCCACGGATCCGCCCCGGACATCGCCGGGCAGGACCTGGCCAACCCGATCGGCACGATCCTGTCCGGGGCGATGCTCCTGCGCTGGTCGCTGGGGCGGTCGGACGCCGCGGAGGCGGTGGAGCGCGCGGTGAGCGCGGCGCTCGACGCCGGCTTCCGCACTGTCGATCTCTGGCCGCGGGACCCGGCCGCCGCCGACGCCTGCACCCGCGTGGGGACCGTCGGCATGGCCGACGCGATCGTTGCCCGCATCGGGACGGAGGCGGCCCAGCTCGCCGGGGTGCGTCCATGAGCGGCCCGACGCCGACTGCCGCGGCCCTTTCGCCGGTGGTGCTCTACGACACGACGCTCCGGGACGGGACCCAGGGCGAGAACATCATCCTTTCTCTCGCCGACAAGCTGCGTGTCGCCCGGATGCTCGACGAGTACGGGATGCCGTACATCGAGGGCGGCTGGCCCGGCTCCAACCCCAAGGACGTCGAGTTCTTCGCGGCGGCGAAGTCCATCCGCTGGGAACGGGCGAGGCTGGCCGCGTTCGGCTCCACTCGGCACCGGGCGAACCGGCCCGAGGCGGACCCGAACCTGCGGGAGCTCGTGGCGGCCGAGACACCGGTCGTGACGATCTTCGGGAAGAGCTGGCTGCTCCACGTCACCGAGGTCCTGGGCGCGACGCCCGCCCAGAACCTGGACATGGTCGCCGAGTCGATCGCGTTTCTCGTCGAGCACGGCCGGGAGGCGATCTACGACGCGGAGCACTACTTCGACGGGTATCGCGCGGATGCCGGGTACGCGCTGGCCACCCTCCGCGCAGCGCGCCAGGCGGGGGCGCGGAGCCTGGTCCTGTGCGACACGAACGGCGGCACGCTGACCGACGACCTGCTGCGGATCGTCGGCGAGACGCGCGCCGCGCTGGAGGCCGACCCGGACGCCCCCGCCATCACCTGGGGAATCCACACGCACAACGACGCGGAGCTCGCGGTTGCGAACTCGATCGCCGCCGTGCAGGCCGGGATCCGCCACGTCCAGGCCACGATCAACGGGTACGGCGAGCGGTGCGGGAACGCGAACATGGTGAGCGTCCTGGCGAACCTCGCGCTCAAGACCGATTTCGCGCTGCTGCCCCACGGGGGCGGCGAGATCGCCAACCTGACCGAGCTGAGCCGGTCCGTCGCCGAGATCGCGAACGTCGCGCCGAGCGACTACCAGCCCTTCGTCGGTCGCAGCGCCTTCGCCCACAAGGGCGGCGTCCACGGCGCGGCGGTCGCGAAGGTGGAGCGCAGCTACCAGCACGTCGATCCGGCCCTGGTCGGCAACCGCGGCCGGCTGGTCGTGTCCGAGCTGGGCGGCAAGGCGAACACGCAGCTCCGTGCCGAGCAGCTGGGCCATGGGCTGGAGGGGGTCGACCCGCGCGAGCTTTCGAAGCTGATCAAGCAGATGGAGGCGGACGGCCTGGCGTTCGAAGGCGCCGAAGCGTCGTTCGAGCTGCTCATCCACCGCCGCGGCGCCGGGTATGCGGCGCCCTTCCGGATCCTCGATTTCACGGTCCTGGTGGAGCAGCGCGAGGGCCGCGAGCTGCTGGCGGAGGCGACGGTCAAAGTGGAGGTTGCCGGCGAGGTGCTCCACACGGCGGCCGACGGGAATGGGCCGGTCAATGCCCTCGACGCGGCCCTGCGCAAGGCGCTCGGGGCCTTCTACCCGGTCCTCGACCGGGTCCACCTGCGCGACTACAAGGTGCGCATCCTCGACGGCAACGAGGCCACGGCGGCCCGCACCCGCGTGGTCATCGATTCCGCCGAGGGCGCCCGCACCTGGTCCACGATGGGCTCGGACACGAACATCATCGCCGCCTCGGCGGCGGCGCTGGCGGACTCGCTCGAATACGCGATCTGGAAGTCCGGGGCGGAGCTGCGGCGGCGCGACGAGCGCCACTTCACCGCGCCGGCCGGCGGGGGCGCCGCCCGATGAGCGACCCCGGCCTCGCCCCGCGCCGGGTGGTCGATGCCCC
>CAZKXK010000111.1:0-7530 GCA_964556585.1 uncultured Anaerolineaceae bacterium | reverse complement strand
ATCGCCCGCGGGATCAACATGGTCCACCAGCACTTCATGCTGGTCCCCGTCCTGAGCGTGGCGGACAACATCCTCCTGGGTGAGGAGACGATGGCCAACCGGATCTTCCTGGACCGCAAGGAGGCCCATCGGCGGATCATCGAGCTGGGCCGGCGGTTCGGCTTCGAGATCGACCCGGAAGCGAAGGTCGGGTCGCTCTCCGTCGGCTGGCAACAGCGGGTGGAGATCCTCAAGGCGCTCTATCGGAACGCCCGCATCCTCGTCCTCGACGAGCCGACCGCGGTGCTGACGCCGCAGGAGACCGAGGAGATCTTCGCCGTCCTCCGGCGGCTGGCCACCGAGGGTCACAGCATCGTCTTCATCAGCCACAAGCTCTACGAGGTCCTGGAGATCGCGGACCGGATCACCGTGATCCGCCGCGGTCGCGTCGTGGGCCAGCGGCTGCCCAGCGAGACGAACGAGGACGACCTGGCCGAGCTCATGGTCGGCCGGGAAGTCCAGCTCACCGTGGACCGAGGCATCTCCCACCCTGGCGCACCGGTCCTGCGCGTGACCGGCCTGGAAGCGAGGGACGACCGCGGGCATCCAGCTGTCCGCGGCGTGGACCTGGAGGTCCGAGCCGGTGAGATCCTGGGTATCGCGGGCGTCGCCGGCAACGGCCAGGACGAGCTCGTCGAATCGATCATCGGCCTGCGGCGCCCGACGGCGGGGACGGTCACGCTCGACGGCGCCGACGTGACCGGGCACTCACCGCGCGACATGAACGAGGCGGCCGTCGCGTACGTCCCCGCAGACCGCCATCGCTTCGGCCTGATCAGATCGTTCTCGCTCGCCGACAACCTGGTCCTCACCAGCTACTACCGGCCCCCATATGCCCATGGGGTGCTGCGCAACGGGGAGGCGATCCAGAAGGACGCCGCCTCGGCGGTCGAGCGATTCGACATCCGGACGCCGTCCCCGACGGTGGCGGCGGGCACGCTCTCCGGGGGCAACCAGCAGAAGGTCGTGGTGGCGCGCGAGTTCGACCGGGACCTGAAGCTGCTGGTGCTCGACCAGCCGACCCGTGGCCTCGACGTGGGCAGCATCGAGTTCATCCATCACCAGGTCATCGCCAAGCGCGACGCCGGGACTGCCGTCCTGCTCGTATCCGCGGAGCTCGACGAGGTGCTGGAGATGTCCGATCGGATCGGCGTCATGTTCGGAGGCCGAATCGTGGCAGTGGTCGACGGGCGCACCGCCGACAAGAACGAGGTGGGCCTGCTGATGGCCACCGGCGGCGCGGAGCGCGGAGCTGCTGCGCCCGTGGAGGCCGCCTCGTGAGCGGGACCGCGGCTGCCGGATCCGCCCCCGTCCGCGCGTCGGCAGGCCTCGTGGCGCGCGCCTGGTCGGTGGTTGCCGTGCCACTCGTCGTGACCGTGCTGTCCGTGCTGCTCGGAGCGTTGATCATGCTCTTCTCGGAGCTGCTCGTGCCGGGCAAGAAGTTCGACTGGGGGCTTCCACTCACCGCGTACAGCGCCCTCGTGAACGGCGCGGTCGGCCGGCCCGACGCGATCGTCTCCACGCTCGTGTACTCGACGCCGCTCGTGTTCGGCGGCCTCGCGGTCGGGTTCGGCTTCAAGGCCGGCCTGTTCAACATCGGCGCCCAGGGCCAGTTCCTGGTGGGCGCCCTCGGCGCGGTCATGGCCGGCGTCGCGCTGGCCAACGCGCCCGCCGTGATCGCCATCCCGCTCTCGGTGCTCGCCGGCATCGTCGCGGGCGGCATCTGGGGATTCATCCCCGGCTTCCTCAAGGCGGTCTCGGGCGCCCACGAGGTCGTCAGCACGATCATGATGAACTACATCGCGGTCCAGCTCCTGGCTGCCCTGGTGAGCGGACCGCTCAAGGTGCCACGCTCGCCGTCCCCGGTCACGTTCGATGTGGGCAATGCCGCCTTCCCGATCATCCTCGCCCCGAACGGACACCTCGGGATCCTGCTGGCGGTGCTCGCCGCGCTCTTCGTCTGGTGGCTCCTGTACCGGACCACCTGGGGCTTCGAGGTTCGCTCCGTCGGGGCGAACCGGGACGCCGCGCGGTATGCGGGCATGCGACCGAAGCTCATCACGGTCGCGACGATGACCTTCTGCGGAGCGCTGGCCGGGCTCGCCGGCACGTCGGTCCTGCTGGGTGTCACCCACTCGATGACCTCGAGCTTCGGGACCACGGTCGGCTTCGACTCGATCGCGGTCGCCCTCCTCGCCCGCTCGAACCCGCTCGTGATCGTGCCCGCCGCCCTCCTGTTCGGCGGGATGCGGGCGGGCGCGGGGCTGATGCAGATCCAGGCGCAGATCCCGGTCGAGCTGGTCGACGTGCTCCAGGCCACGATCCTGCTCTTCCTGGTGGCGAGCCCCGTGCTGCGCCGGTTGCTCCGGGTGGGCGGCCGGGACGCCGGCTCGCTCGTCACCGGCGCCACGGTCTCCTCGCTGGGTAGTGGAGGGGTGACGATCTGATGGACATCACTCCGCTCATCAACGGGCTGGACGGCATCCCGGGCCTGGGGCTCGTCTTCCAGGCAATCGGCTACCTGGTCGCCGTCCTCCCGCCGAACTCGTCGAGCATCATGGCGCAGGCGACGCCGCTCGCCCTCGCGGCCCTGTGCGGCGTCCTCTGCGAGCGCTCGGGCGTGGTCAACATCGGCATCGAAGGGACGATGCTCGCCAGCGCGTTCACCGCGTGGGTGGTGGGCGTGGCCCTGAACCCGATGTTCTCGGCCGATCCGAGCCCGATCTTCGGGATCACGATCCCGCTGGTCCTCGCGCTCGCCGCGGCGATCCTCGTCGCGGTCATCGTCTCGGCCCTGCACGCGTGGCTGTCGATCTCGCTGCGGGTGGACCAGATCATCAGCGGCACGATCATCAACATCGCGGCCGCTGGCGTGACCGGCTACCTGGACCAGCTGATCTCCAAGAGCTCCCCGGCCGGTGCCGGAGAGTTCGCCCAGTTCACGCCACCCGCGGCCCTCACGAACCTGCCCGGAGTCGGCTGGATCTTCGCGATGTTCCTGGACCAGGGGCCGATCGGGATGTCCGTGATCGTGCTCATCATCGGCGCGCAGATCTGGCTGTTCCGATCGCGCTGGGGCCTGCGCACCCGCGCGGTCGGGGAGCATCCGCGGGCGGCCGAGACGGTCGGGATCGACGTGATCCGCCTGCGCTACCGGAACGTCATGATCGCCGGCATGTTCGCCGGCCTCGGCGGCGCCTTCCTGAGCATCGAGGCGACGAACTCGTTCCAGATCGGCATGACGAACGGGCGCGGCTTCATCGCGCTCGCGGCCATGATCATGGGACGCTGGACGCCGATCGGCGCCTTCGCCTCGGCGCTCCTGTTCGCGACGTTCCTCCAGCTCGGACAGCTCATCAACATCGCCCCGCCGGGAGGCGACCTCGGGGTCGCCATGGGTGCCATCCCCGCCCAGTTCTTCGACGCGATCCCCTACATCCTGACTATCGTGATCCTGGCGGGCGTTGTCGGACGGAGCATCCCGCCGGCGGCCGACGGTGTTCCGTACGAGCGCGAGTCCGCGACGTAGCATCGCCGGCCTCCGGCCCGTCGCACCGGCGCGCCCGACTCAACCGCAGCCAGGAGGTTTCCGTTCGTGACCGTCCCCGTCACGCCGGCCGGGCTTGGCTACACGCCGGCCGACCCGGCCTTCATCGCGGACCCGTACCCCGCCTTCGCCCGGTTGCGCGCGGATCACCCGGTGGTCTACGACCCTGCCACCAACCAGTGGCTGGTCGCCCGGTTCTCGGACGTCAACGCGCTGCTCCGGGATCGGCGCCTGGGGCGCTCGTACGTGCACGTGGCGACCCACCAGGAGTTCGGGCGAACGCCGACTCCGGCGTGGCAGGCGCCGTTCGAGGCGAGCCAGCGCGTCCAGCTCATCGACATGGAGCCGCCCGACCACACCCGGCTGCGCCGCCTGGTCTCCACGGCGTTCACGCCGCGGACGGTGGAGGGCCTCCGTCCGCGCGTGACCGCGCTCGTGGACGGCCTCGTCTCGGCCGCACTCGAGCGCGGCGAGTTCGACCTCCTCGCCGACCTGATCGAGCTGCTCCCGGTGGCCGTCATCGCCGAGCTCCTCGGGATCCCGCCTGCCGACCGCGGGCTGCTTCGCCCGTGGTCCGCCGACATGACCCTCATGTTCGAGCTGACCCGCAGCCAGGCCGACGAGCGCCGCGCCGTCCAGGCGACCGTCGAGTTCTCCGACTACCTGCAGGCCCTCGTCCGGGAGCGGCGTGCCCGGCCCCGGGCCGACCTCCTGAGCGAGCTCTCTCTGGTCGCGGAGGCGGGCGATCACCTGTCGGAGGACGAGCTGATCGCGACCGCGATCCTCCTCCTCAACGCGGGCCACGAAGCGTCCGTGAACGGGGCAGCCAACGCCTGGTGGACGCTCTTCCGTCACCCGGAGGCGCTGGCGGCGCTGCGTTCGGATCCCGGCCTCGTGCCGACCGCCGTGGAGGAGCTGCTCCGCTTCGACACGCCTGCCCCGATGTTCGAGCGCTGGGTCCTGGAGGACATCGAGCTGCACGGCATCCGGATCCCCCGGGGCCAGGAGCTGGCACTCCTGTTCGCCTCGGCCAACCGGGATCCGGCCCAGTTCGCGAGCCCCGACAGTCTCGTCCTGGACCGCGCTCCGAACCCGCACCTCTCGTTCGGGGCCGGGATCCACTTCTGCCTGGGGGCGCCGCTCGCCCGCCTGGAGCTCGGGATCCTGTTCCGGGCGATCCTGGAGCGGATGCCCGCCCTGGAGCTGGTTTCCGAGCCGGCCTGGAAGCCGCGCTTCGTCCTGCGTGGGCTCCAGACGCTGCCCGTCCGCGTCGCCTGAGGCTCAGTCCCGGAGCGGGTACCGCCCGTCCTCCATCGCCGCGTCCACCATCGCCAGGATGTTCTCCGGGGGGACCTCGTCCATGATCGTGTGGACCGCGGCGAGCAGGTAGCCACCTCCCGGCGCCAGCGTGGCGATCACCCGGCGGACCTCCGCCCGGACGTCCGCCGGCGTGCCGTAGGGCAGGACGCGCTTCGTGTCAATCGCGCCGCAGAAGCTGAGATGGTCACCGTGCCGGCGCTTGAGCGCGGCGATATCGGCCATCCGCCCGGACGACGTCTGGATGGGATTCAGGATGTCCACCCCGATCTCGACGAAGTCGTCGACGAGGTCGGTCACGTCGCCGTCGGTGTGGAAGAAGATGCGTGCCTTCGTATGGGCCCGGATGAACGCGATGTACTCGGCATGGATCGGCTTGAGGATCCGGCGGTACATCGCGGGTGACATCAGCAGGGATTCCTCCGTGCCGAGGTCGTCGCCGATCTTGATGATGTCGACGTCGTCGCCCAGCTCCCGCAGGAAGTGGCCCATCAGCTGCGTGCAGAGACCGGCGATCCGGCGCAGGAGCGCCTCCGCGAACTCGGGCTCCAGGGCGAGGTTGCCCAGGAACGTCTCCATCCCCTGCATGGCGAACGCCCGCTCCAGGGGGAACAGCAGCCACGGTGTCGCCATGATCGCGTACCGGTTATCGGCGGCCAGCCGGGCCGCCTCCGCCCGGACGTGCGCAACGCGCGACGGGTCGTCCATGTCCGGCCACGGGTAGGCCTCGATCGCGTCGAGGGTCTCCGCCTCCCGCAGGGGGTGGACGCCGGGATACCAGTTGCCCTCGTCCACCTCCACCTGGCCGCTGCCCCAGTCGTCGATACAGGGAGCGTGCGGCGGGCGGCCCCGGTTGCGCTGCCGAGTCGCGGCCGGAATGGCATCGAAGACGGGGCGCACGTCGGTGCCCAGGCGCTCGAGAATTGCCTCGGATGGGTTGGCCGTCCCGAGCTCCGGCCAGTCGTAGATGAAGCGATCGCCCGGCGGAAGCCCGAGCAGGCTCGCCAGGCCGCGGTACGGCCGCATCTTCATGCCCGTCGCGTTGCTGGCCCCGACGACGATCGGCACCCGGTCGGGCTCGGCGTGGTCGAGGGCGGTGCGAACGCGGTCGCGGGGGGTCAGGGACACGGTGGCAGGCCTCCAGTTCGCCGTTCGCGCATGGACCGAGCGGGGCAGAACGAGATCCGCGCCAACGCCCGCCCGGGCCAGTATGGCCCGCTGCAGCGGCCTCGCGCCGGCCGTCCCGGCCGGTGCACGGCAGCCGGCACGCGGCGGGCGTCGCGGCAGGTGCGTGCCGGCCCGCACGCGGCGGCCGTGCCATGATCCGCGTCGTGGACGCCACCGAGCGAGCCCGTCTCGCCGCGATGCTGGACCTGCAGGAGAGCCGCGGGCGCGTGCCGCTCCTGGGGGATCCCGAGATCCGCGAGGTGCTCCGCACAGCGCGCCGGATCGCGGTGATCGGGGCGTCGGACCGACCCGGGCGTCCATCAGGCGACGTGTTCGCCGCGCTCGTGCGCGCCGGATACGACGCTGTCCCGGTGACGCCCCGTTCCCCCACGGTCCAGGGGCGGGCGGCGTTCCACGACCTTGCCGCGGCCGTCGCCGCGACCGGCCCGTTCGAGATCGTGGACGTCTTCCGCCGCGCCGAGGATTGCCCGGCACATGCGCGGGAGGCGGTCGCGGCAGGAGCTCGCGTTCTCTGGCTCCAGCTGGGAATCGTCAGCTGGGAGGCGGCGGCGATCGCGCGGGCCGGCGGCCTGGACGTCGTGATGGACCGCTGCATCTCCGTGGAGCGCCGCCGGCTCCTGCCCTGAGCGGCGGGGCCCGGGAACCCCGGAACCGTCCGCGGGCCGTCTCCGTCCGGGTGGCCGGCAACCGCCCGGCGGTGGCCGCTAGCGGACCAGGAAGCCCGCGATGACCAGCACCACCCCGGCGGCCGCCACGACGAGCGCTTCGCGGACACGGGCGCGCAGCACGGACTTCATGACGTCGGCACCGGTGGTGCCGCCGGCCGCCTATCCGGGTCCGCCGCGCCAGGCCCGGTAGCGCTCCGCGTTCTCCTCCCGCGCGCGCAGCGCCTGGTAGCGGCCCCACGGCCCGCGGGCGCGTGACAGGCCGAGCGCCACGAGCAGCACGCCACCGATCACCAGGACGATCGAAGGCGGGCTCATTGCCGTTCCTCCGCGCGGCCAGCGAGCCGACCGCGGAGCGCCTCCTGGACACGCGCCGCGTTCGCCTGGCCGCGGGTTGCCTTCATGACCTGGCCGACGAGGAAGCCTGCCGCCTGCGCTTTCCCCGCGCGGTAGTCGGCGACGGCCGCCGGGTTCGCACCGATCACCGCGTCCAGGATCGCGTCGAGCGCACCGGCGTCGGAGATCTGGGCGAAGCCGTGCTCGGCGACGAGCTCGGCGGCGGGCCGTCCCGATGCGACGTGGATCAAGACGACCTCCTTCGCGTTCGCCCGCGACAGGCGGCCGGCGAGCACCTCGCGCAGGACGTGGACCAGCGACGCGGAATCCGACCGGCCGACCAGGCCGTCGGCGGTTCGCTCCGCGGTCTCCTTGGCGGCGCGGCTGTAGTCGCCGCTCACGAAGTTCGCCAGCTCCTTGGGCGGCAGGTCCGGGCCC
>CAZKXK010000110.1:0-7535 GCA_964556585.1 uncultured Anaerolineaceae bacterium | reverse complement strand
GCCGTACACGAGTCAGGCATCGGCCGCGGGCACCGGCCGCGCGTCCCGGGTCCCGGGTCCCGGGACGCGGAGTGTCCGCGCCTCAGCGGCGGGGCGTGAATCCCCGCCGCAGCAGGCCGATCCCGAGCAGGACGACGAGACCCGGCACGAGCAGGTCGCCGAGCGACGGGAAACCCGGGACGATGCTGCCGAGCGCTCCCCAGCCTCCCCACACCACGAACAAGCCCCCGATCCAGGCCTGCCAGCCGGCGCCGCTCCCGCGCCGCGCCCGGACAGCGGACACCGCGAGCAGGCCCAGGCCGGCCCCGAGGGTGCCCCAGCCACCGGCTCCCCGGCCCAGCAGCTCGGCGATCAGCCTGAGCGCGCCGTATCCGGCGAGAATCGCCCCCAGGTTGAGCGCCCAGGCTCCGGCTCGACCGGTCGCGGCCCACGCCAGCAGGACCCCGCCCGCAAGTGTCAGCCCCAGCGCACCGACGACCCGCACGGCCGGGACGAACTGCTCGACGACGAGATACGCGCCGATCGCGACGAGCCCGATGCCGATCCACAGGCCCAGCCGGCCGGTCTCCGCCTGGCCGATCGACCAGTGGACCGCGCGCACGCCCGGACCGCGTGTCCCGGCGCCTCGACGGCGCCCGGCCGGCCCGTCGCCGGCGTTCGCCGGGCGGGTGTTCGTCGGCGGAGGCCCGTCGATGACCTCGCCCTTGAGGGCGCGGAAGCGCCGTTCGAAGTCGTCGTCCGGGGGGTATGACTCGCTCACGTGGGTGGCCTAGCGCGGTCCGGTGGTTGCGTCCGTGCCGGACGGAGACGCGGTGGCGGTTTGGGGGTCGTCGGACTCGACATGGGAGAAGCCTACCCGGGCCGCGATCCAGCCAAAGGGACCCGGCGCCCACCAGTTCCAGCGCCCCAGCAGGCGCATCGCCGCGGGAACGAGCGTCACCCGGACGATGCTGGCGTCGATCGCGACCGCGATCGCCATGCCGATGCCGATGGACTTGATCGTGATCTCGTCGGCGAGCACGAACGCGGAGAAGACGCAGACCATGATCAGCGCCGCCCCCGTGATCACGCGGGCCGTGCGCACGACGCCCTCCACCACGGATGCCGTGTTGTCACCCGTGCGACGCCAGGCCTCCTGGATCCGGGAGAGGAGCAGCACCTCGTAGTCCATGGACAGCCCGAAGATCACGCAGAACATGATGATCGGGATCCCGGCCACCGTGAACCCGGGCGACTGGAAGGCCAGGACGTTCGCCAGGTTGCCGTCCTGGAAGATCCAGACGAGGGCGCCGAAGCTCGCGGTCGCGGAGAGCAGCGTCATGAGGACCGCCTTGAGCGGCAGCACGACCGACCCGAAGAGCAGGAAGAGGATCACCGCGGTCGCCAGCATCGTCCACCCCACCGCGAACGGGAGGCGATCGGCCTGGCCGGTCAGGAAGTCGGCGCCCAGCGCGGCCGTGCCGCCCACCGCGGTGCCCGTGATGGGCGCCTCGACCGGCAGGGCGCGCACGATCGGGACCAGCGAGGTCGCCTCGGGACGGGACGCGATGTACGGGCTGATCGCGTTCAGGCGAACGGTGTCGCCCGAGACGTACTGGGCCAGCAGGGCGGCCACGCCGGCCGGCCGCTGCGCCGGCGGCAGTGCGAAGAGCCCCTGCACCTGCGCCGGCGGGAGCGCGAGGCCGGTCTTCGGGTCGCTGATCGTGAAGAAGCTCTCCACGCGCGAGATGCCCGGCACGGTCGCCAGGCGTTTCGCATAGTCCTGGAGCGCGGCGATCCCGGCCGGGCTGGTGGGATCGCCGGACAGGTCGGCCAGGATCACCATCGGTGTCGTCTCGCCCGGTGGGAAGTCCGCCTCGAGCTTGACGAACGTGTCCCGGCTCTCCAGGCCGGCCGGGAGCACCTCCGCCCCCGGGACGCCCTGCTCCAGGTGGAGGAACGGCGTGCCGAGCGCCAGCAGCAACGCGACAATCGGCAGCAGGACGCGCCACGGGTGGGCCATCACCCCGCGCGCGACGCGCCCCCAGCGGCTGGGGTGGCCGGGATCGGTGACCTCCAGGACGACCTCTCCCGCGGTGATCGCGCCCCGTTCACCGCGCAGCCGATGGCGGAGGCCGGCCAGGCTCAGCCGGTTGACCCGGTGCCCGAGCATGCCCAGGATCGCCGGCAGGAACGTCAGCGCGAAGAAGACCGAGCAGGCGACCACCAGTGCGCTCCCGAGCCCGATCGAGCGGATCGTGGCGAACGGGAAGATCATCAGTCCGGAGAGGCCGATCGCAACGGCGATACCGGAGAACATGACGGCCTTGCCGCTCGTCGCGACGGCACGCGCCACGGCGTCGCCCACCTCGCGTCCGTTGGCCAGCTCCTCGCGGAAGCGGCTGACCAGGAAGAGCGAGTAGTCGATGGCCAGGGCCAGGCCGAGCATGGAGGCGATGTTGAGCACGAAGATGCTCATCGTCATGAGCTGGGCGAGCCAGTAGACGAGACCCAGGGAGGTCGGGATGGCGAGGCCCGCGACCAGGAGCGGCATGCCCGCCGCGACCGCGGATGTGAACACGAGGAACAGCACGATCGCCACGATCGGCAGGCTGACGAGCTCGGCGCGCTCGAGGTCCTTGCCCGCCGAGTTCGACGTGTCGATGGTGAAGGGGGCATAGCCGGAGACGCTGACGGCGTAGCCGGCCGGCGGGGCCAGCTCCGCCCGAAGGCTCGGATAGAGCGGGACGGACTGCTCGTCCGTGACGGACAGGTTGATCACCACGTACGCGGCATCACCCTTGACGCTCACGAACCGGCGGTCTCCCGTGTCCGCGTAACCCACGATGCCGGTCACGTTCGGGTCGCTGCGGAGGGGCGCGACCGACGTCGCGATCGCGGCCTGGAACGCGGCCGAGGTCGCGTCCGCGCCGGGTTGCGCCCGCGTGAAGAGTGCCAGGAGGCTGCTCTTGCCGCCGCCGAACTCGGCAGCCAGGCGGCTGTCCACCTGCGAGGACTCCGAGAGCGGATCGAGCCAGCCGCCGGAGGTGAGCTTCCCGGACGCACGGGAGGCGAACGGCAGCGCCGCGACAGCCACGACAAGGGCAATCAGGGCCACGATCCGGCGGTGCCGGTAGACGAACGCGCCCCAGCGCAGGAACATCGGGACCTCTGGGATGTGGGTCGGGTCGTCGCCGGGTCACCGGAGCGCCGCGGCTGCTGGTCAGGATAACGCGGTCGAGCGGCGGCTATGATCGACGCATGCCGCCCCACGTCCAGACCGTCCTGGGTCCGGTCCCGCCCGAGGTGCTGGGGTTCACGCTTCCCCACGAGCACACCCGGTGCGTCCTGTGGCAGATCCCCGACCGCTGGGACTACTGGGAGCTGACCGGCGAGGACGAGCTGATCCTGCCCGAGCTGGCCCGTTTCCGGGAGCTCGGCGGGACGTGCCTGGCTGACCTCACGCTGGCGGCGATCGGGCGCGACCCGCTCCGCCTGCGCCGCCTGGCCGAGGCGTCGGGGCTGCACCTCGTGATGAGCTGCGGCTGGTATCGCGAGGCGTACTACCCGGCGGAGGCGCTCGTGAACCGCCGGTCCGTCGAGGCACTCACCCAGGTCCTCGTCGACGAGATCCTCGGGGGCGCCGACGGCACGGACGTCCGGCCCGGGATCATCGGCGAGATCGGCTCGGACAAGCCGTGGCTCTCCGCGCAGGAGGAGCGGGTCTTCCGGGCCGTCGGCCGCGCCTCACGGGCGACCGGTCTGGGCGTGATCACGCACGCCGTGATGAGCGACGTGGGCCTGGGCCAGCTTCACGTCCTCGAGGAGGCCGGTGCGGACCCGGCCCGGGTGGTCGTCGGCCACGCGGACTCGTACCCGGTGCTGGACTACTGGCTCGCGATCATGGAACGCGGTGCCAGCATCGAGTTCGACTTCCTGGGCATGTCGTTCACCCCGCAGGAGCGCAAGGCCGAGCCGCGCCTCATCCCGCTGCTGCTGGAGCTGCTCGCGCGCGGACGGGCCGACCGCGTCTTCCTGTCGCAGGACGTCTGCCACAACGAGCAGCTGCGCTACTACGGGGGAAACGGCTACACGTACCTCCAGGAAACGTTCCTGCCCCGGCTGCGTGCGGCCGGAGTGGGGGAGGCCGAGATCCGCCAGATGACCGTGGAGAACCCGCGCCGGCTCCTCACGATCGGCTGATCAGGCCTCGAGGGTCGCCTCCACCGAGAGCGCCACGTTGCCGTGCATCATCGTCGAGATCGGGCAGCTGTCCCGCGCCGCCTCGGCGAGGGACGTGAACGTGGCCGCGTCGATGCCGGGGACCACGCCGTGCACCGTCAGCGCGGACGAGACCACCTTCCAGCCGGCGGCGAGCTTGTCGAAGGTGACCGTCGCGGCCACCCGCAGGGAGGTCGGGGGCGTGCCGTTGCGGCCGAGGCTCCCCGAAAACGCCATCGCGTAGCAGGAGGCGTGCGCCGCGGCCACCAGCTCCTCGGGGCTGGTTCGTCCATTGGCTTCTTCAGTCCGCGAGGCCCAGCTGACCGGCAGGCGGGTGAACGACCCGCTGGTCACGTAGTTGATCATGCCGCTTCCCTCGGCGAGGGAGCCGGTCCAGGTCGCTTCGGCGCGCCGAGCTGCTGCCATTGGGGTCCTCCGTCCTGCACGGCTGGGTGTGTTGGCCGCCTGATCCTCGCATACGGGGCGTCGGAGCGCCGGCGGGTGTGGACCGGGCCCGATCCGAGCCCTGCGCCGGGACGGGGCCCGCGGGGCACGGGACCGGGTGGGCCGGGTATCATTGGTCACCTTGGGCACGAATCTCCTGACGCGACCGACCCACGATCGGACCCGCCCCGCGCTACCCGCGTTCGCGTTCGTCCTCGCGGTGGTCATGCTGGGCATCCCGGCCGGCCCGGCAGCGATCCCGGTCCTGGCCGCCGCGCAGCCGGCGCCTGCCCCCGTGGTGATCACGGCCACGCTGACCGTCGCCACGGCCGAGGCGAGCCTCGTCGCGCAGGTGAACGCCGACCGCGCGGCCGTCGGGCTCGCGGCCCTGCGCGTCGATCCGCGGCTCTCGGCGGTCGCCCGCGAACGTTCCGGCTCCATGGCCGCGTCGGGCCAGCTCAGTCATGTCCAGCCCGATGGGCGGACCGCGGTGGACCTGATCCACGCCGCGGGCATCGCCTGGTATGCCGTCGGCGAGACGATCGGCTGGAACAATTACCCCGGCCTGGCGAGCTCGTTGAACGTGGTGAACACGGGCTGGCTGAGCTCCCCCGAGCACGCCGCGATCATCCGCTCGACCGACTACAACTACCTCGGCGTCGGGCTGGCCGTGACGGCGCGCGGCGACCGGTACTGGACCGTGATCTTCCTGCGCGGACCCGACCGAACGCCGCCGTGGGCGAAGATGCTGGCTCCGGCGCCCGGCTCGTACGCGATCCTCGCCTCCCGGCGCACGGTTCGGCTCGTGACCTGGACCTGGACGGGCAACGACAGCCCGCTCGCAACGCTGATGTCCGGGCTGCGCTCCTTCGAGGTCCAGCGCCGGGTCGACGGCGGTGCGTGGGCCTCGGTCTGGACCTCCACGACGCGCCGATCCTGGTCAACCTCGGTGGGACTCGGTCATCGCGTCCAGGTCCGCGTCCGGGGGCGCGACAGGGCCGGCAACGTCGGGCCCTGGTCGTCGGCCGTCGGCCTCTCCGCCTGACCGATCGTCAGCCGGCCCGCGCGACCGCGGCCGCCAGGGCGCGGCTCGACCGGTCCCGGGGGAAGGTGACGCGGGACGCGCCGCCGAAGGCGCGGTAGGCGCGCAGCGCGGACGCGAGGGCCGGCACGAAGCCGTCCGCCTCCAGCGGGTCGAAGCCCGGCTCCCACCATGTCCCGAGCACGCGGACGGCCCGGGCAGGACGATCGAAGCGCGGCTCGATCCGGCCGACGAGACGGTCGCCGAACAGGATCGGCAGCACGTAGTAGCCCCAGCGGCGCCTGGCCCGTGGGACGTAGACCTCCCACACGTAGTCGAACCCGAACAGCCCGCGCAGCAGGTCGCGATCCCAGCACAGCGGGTCGAGCGGCCCGAGGAAGCTGACGGCGCTGGGTGCGCCGCCGGGAGGCACACCGGCGGCGACCTCGGTCGCGGCGCGGTCCAGCTCGGGCACGTCGGAGGCGACGACCAGGCGGTGGCCGCGCACGCCCTCGACGAGCACCGGGACGAGCGCGCCCTCGGCGATCAGCTCGGCGCGCAGGTCCGTCCGGGTGGGGTGATCCGGATTGGCAGGGTCGGGCGCCGCCCGGCCTGTCCCGATCCACAGCTCCGCCGGGCCACCGGCGCCGAGCAGCCCGTTCGCCCGGTACCGGGAGAGGAGCCGATGCCTGGCCTGCTCGCGGACGGTGCGGTGCTGCGCCAGGAGGACGGCGGGGAACAGCCGCTCGGCCAGGTCGTAGATGCGGCGATTGCCGTCGCGCCCCGCGATCCCCAGGATGCCGGCCTCGGCCAGCGCCTCCAGGATCGCACGGACCTGGTTCGTCGGCCGCCAGTACCAGTCGATCGAGGCGCGCGGCGCGACGTCGGTCGAGGAGAGGCGACCGTCCCGGCGGATCCGGTCGAGCAGCTCCTCGACGAGCGGTGCGTGCTCGTCGAACGCGCCGACGGCGTGCCGGTCGCGGTTTCGGTCCCAGGTGAGGCGATAGAGCGGCAGCTCCGCCGTGGGCAGGATGCTGAGGCCCTTGTTGTAGGCCTCGAACAGGAGCCGCCGCTCGTAGAGAAGGGCATCCGTCATCTCCCGCCGATAGCCGGCGATGCGCGCCTGGAGCACCAGGTCGTGGTTGCGACCGGCGATCTCGAGCGGGTCGAACTGGAGCGACCCGAGGCGTTCGAGCACCCGGAGCACGCTCGGCTCACCGGGCGGCAGCGCCCGCGGCGGCGCCAGCAGGTGGCGGAGCACCAGGAATCGGCGGGCGACCGCGGGGGAGATGGTCCTCGGCGGCGGAACGGCGTCTTCCGCCACGAGGCGCGCACGGGTCTGCGTCACCGCCGGATGGTAGCCGGTCGGTCGCCCGTGCCGTGTGCGGTCGCTCATGCCGGGGGCGCCCGCCCGACTGTGCCCGGCCGCCCGTCCGGGGCCGGCGTCGGCGCCGTCCAATCCATTTCCTTCGCATCTCCGATATGGTTTGTGCCGGACGAACGATCACGGAGGCGCTCCTGTTCATGCCACCCGATGAGGCAGCCCACGTCGCGCGCATCGAGCGCGTCGTGGCCTCGTACGAGCTGCTCATGCGCCGCATCGCGGCGTTCCATGCGCCCGAGCTGCTGGAAGTGGCGGTGACCATGTCGCAGGCCAAGGTGCTGTACCTGGTCGCCGCGGCGCAGGGGATGCGGATGTCGGAGCTGGCCGCCCGTCTCGGCGTGTCGATCTCCACCACGAGCGGCCTGGTGGACCGCCTGGTGGACCATGGGCTCCTGGACCGCCACGATGACCCCGCCGACCGCCGCCAGGTGGTCGTGACGATCACGCCGACCGGGCGGGCCGACCTGGAGCGCTTCCGCGAGCTCA
>CAZKXK010000109.1:0-7546 GCA_964556585.1 uncultured Anaerolineaceae bacterium | reverse complement strand
CTTCCAGCCCCGTCCGGAGCGGCTTACGGGTGGGGTGCCCGCAGTCGCTGCGCGGTTGTCAGCCCTTGCCGAGCGCGGAGGTCGGCGGCACGTATGAATTCGCGGTTTGACACGCTGCAGGGCATGTTAGATACTTGACTCACACACGGGAGACACACAGGGCTGCAATGGTCACCACGAACAACGCGACCGCTTCCGTCCGGCGCCCCGGTGCCCTTGTCCGCGAGCTCTCACCTCGGGGTGGGACCGTCCGCCCGGATGTCGTGCTCGAGGAACGGACGGCGCTCGACTTCCTCATCAGCCTCATCGGGGACACCGAGCCGGAGCTCCTGCCCACCGACGCTGCCTGGCGCACGGCCGCCCGCGATTCGCTCTCCGCCCCGCTCCGGCGCGACATGGAGCGCGCGTTCGGACACGGCGAAGGCGCCAAGGGAATCACGGGTTGGGCGCTGATCCCGCTCGTCATCACCGAGAGCGCTGCACGGACCGCCGCGGACGTCGTCGCGCTCGCGGCGAAGGTCACTCCTCGCGAGCTGATCGGCTCCGTGTGCAACGACGAGGAGACGATCCGGACGCGGGAGCTTGCCGACCGGTACTTCGCGGGAGAGCCCGGGCTGCTCGACGAGCTGGTGGCCAGCGCTCCGGCGGCACTCCGCGAGGCCCTGGGCCGGCTGCTGCGTGAGCCGGAGGCGGAGCTCCGGGCCCTTCGCCGCGTCCTGCGTGCCTGGGAGGAGCGGTTCTCGACCGTGGAGCGACGCGTGGCGCAGATGCAGGCGCGGGACGTGGCGGCCCGGCGCCCGGATCTCGTGCGCTTGCCGCTCGAGGACTTCATCGAGCAGGCCACCAACGGCTACCGCTGGACGCCCGATGTGGGAGTCCGGCGCGTCTACCTGGTCCCGAGCTACTTCGCCCGCCCCTACAACTACGTCTTCGCCGGCGACGGCTGGCACCTCGTCGCCTACCCGCTCGCCGAGACAGCGCTCGACGGCGACCCGGCGGCGGTGCCGCTCGCGACGATCCGCCTCTTCAAGGCCCTGGGCGACGCGAGCCGGATGCGGATCCTCCGCTTCCTGGCGGACGGGGACCTGTACCTCACCGAGATCGCCGGACGGATGGGCCTCTCGAAACCGACCGTGAAGCACCACCTCGCCCAGCTCCGGGCCGCCGGGCTCGTGACCGTGACGGAGATCGGCGGGCTCACCTACTACAGCCTGCGCCGGGACCGGGTGGCAGAGGCAGGGCCCGACCTCGCCCGCTACCTCGACGCCCCGTCACGCTGAGGCGCGCAACGACATGACTCGACCACGAGCGCGACAAGGACGAGTTAGACGAACAACGTACGAAAGGACGACGCGATGAGCACGGGGCGTCGGCCCGACCACGCGTCGAGTCGCTCGGATGCGCGCGACGTGGTCAGAGGGGGTGCACGGATGGGTGTCGAGATCGACTTCCGGATGACGCGGCTTCGTGCTGAAGCGCAGCGCGAGTGGTTGGCCAGCATCCAGGCACGCCGCTCGTCGGTACGCCTGTGGCTTGGCCGCTCGCTCGTGGCGCTCGGACTCTTCGTCGAGGGCACCGACGCGGGCGAGCAGGAGTACCTGGGCTCGGTTCGCGCCTGAAGGCGTCGCGGCCCTGGCCAGCGGCCCTGGCCAGCCGTCCTGGCTAGCGGCCCGCCCGACGCGACCTGCGCCACAGGATCGCGACGAACATCGCCATCCCAAGGCCGCCCAGCCCGATCACAACGATGGCGACGGGCGGCTCCGGAGATGGTGACGCGCCGGGCCGAGCGCTCGCCACGGGCAGCGGACCTGCAGGGGCCGCGATGTCGGTCGACGCCGGGCTGACGTTTCCCGACGCGTCGATCGCACGGACCACGTAATGCACGACGGTCGCGGGCGCCGCGGGGTCCGTGAAGGTCGTCGTGGCGGTGGTGCCGGCGAGGACGTAGCCGCCGCCGGCCACGGGGGATCGCCAGACGGTGTAGGCAGTGGCGCCGGCCGGCGCTCCCCAGTCCAGCTCGGCGCCGCCGGCCGAGCGGACCGCGCTGACGCCCGTCGGTGCGGCCGGTGCCGCCAGTGACTGTCCGGGCTCGGGCACGAGCAGCGCCCCGCCGAGCGGAGGCAGCGTGATCCGGAGATACCCGTCGGCGGTCGTCACGTCCGGGCCGCCGAGGAGGTCATGGAGCCGGATGCCATCGCGGATCGTCGTGCCGCCATCGATCGGCTGGGAGAGCGGCACGTCGAGCACGACGTCCGTGTCGCCGGGGTTGACGGCCGTGATCGCGATGGCACCGGGGGTCGTCCGAGCGTAGACCAGGGAACGCGATGGCGCGTCGGTCAGCAGGAAGCGCAGGTCACCGTCGCGGAGCACGGGCTGGGCATTCCGTGTCGTGGCGAGCTGCCGGTACCAGGCGGCGAGCTGCTGATCGCCGCCGTCGGTCGGGTACGTGGCCCGGTTCTCGGGGTCGGTCGCCCCCGTCATGCCGACCTCGTCGCCGTAGTAGATGACCGGCGCGCCCGGAAGGCTGAACTGCATGAGCGCGGCCAGGCGGAGGCGCGCCTTGCCCACGGCGAGGTTCGCCGGGACCGCCTTCTCCTCCGCCGTGGCACCCGGCGTGAGCGACCAGAGCACGCGCTCGGTGTCGTGGCTGTCGAGCAGCCGGAAGGCGGTCCCGGCGACCGCCGGCGGCTCATCCTCGAGCACTCCCGCAAGTTCGGAGGCGAGGATGGCGGGAGACAGCCCCGATGCGCTGTCGTCCGCGAACCCGCGTGCGTCGGCCGTCCCCAGGTACGCCAGCAGCGGGGTGCGGGAGCGGTAGTCGGTGATCGTGTCGGCGGTGTCGCCACGGATGAGCGGCAGCACCTGGTCGCGCTGCCACGCCTCCCCGATGATCGGCGCATCGGGCTTCGCGGCCTTGACCGCGGATCGGAACCCCTGCCAGAAGCCCGCCGGAAACGACGGGTCCGACATCGTGTCGATGCGCCAGCCGCTGGCGCCGAGGGACAGCCAGTGGCGCGCCACGGAGTCGGGCGACCCGTAGACGAGCGCCTGCACGGCGGGCTCTTGTTTGTTGAGAACGGGCAGCGTGGCGATCGAGTTCCAGCCCGTGTAGTCCATCGTGTGAGGACCGGCTGGGCCGGCACAGGGCCCGTTCGGGGCCGCCGCGAAGATGAACCAGGCGCGGTACGGGGAGCTGACGCTCTGGCAGGCCCCCGCTGTCTGGGTCTGACGCGCATAGCGGTCGAAATATGGGCTGTCCGCGCTGACGTGATCGAAGACCCCGTCGAGGATGACGTGCATTCCGAGTGTGGCCGCGTCGCGCACCAGCCGCTCGAAGTCTGCCTGCGTGCCGAAGCGCGGGTCGATCTGGTAGTAGTCGCGCGTGTCGTAGCCGTGGTTGGAGGCCGACGAGAAGATCGGGTTCAGATAGAGGACCGTCACTCCGAGGCTGTGCAGGTAGGGCAGCTTCGAGCGAACGCCCGCGAGATCGCCGCCGTAGTATTCGCCGCCGGTTGACGGTTCCGGAGGCGGCGTGCCCCACGGCTCACGCACGATCTGGTCCGTCGTATCGGGCGGGTAGGCGTAGCGTGGCTGGCGTGGGTTCGCGTCGTTCGCCGGGTTGCCGTTCACGAACCGGTCCGGGAAGACCTGGTAGACGACGGCCCCTTGCAGCCAGGGCACGGCCTGGAAGCCGGGCTGGTAGACCGTCAGGACCCAGTCGACGTTCGAGAGCGACGTCGCCGCGACGCCCGGCCCGCCATCCCCCCGGGCGTCATCACTCACGTTGGCCGTGGCCGTTCCGTCGCGCACGACGAAGTGATAGCCGAGCGTGGCCGGCTTCGACGTCGTGATCGTCGTCGCCCACAGGTCGCATCGGACGGCGTTGCCGCCCGCCGGCACGGGTGTCCCGCAGGCGATGTCGGTCGCGACGTCTGCCATGGGCAGGGCCTGGTAGGGCCCGCCCGACGTGACGAGGAGACGCACGGACGTCGCCCCGTCGTGATGCGTGCGCAGTCGGACCGTCACCGTGGTGCCCGCCGGCACGGCCCCGCCCGGGGTGCGGTAGAGACCATCGCGGCTGTCGTGATACAGGGCGCTCAGGTCGATGAGGCCGCTTCCCGGCGATGCCGGAGCTGGTGAGGGCGCCGCGGCACCCGGCCCGGCGTTGAGCGCGACCAGCAGGAGCCCGCTCGCGACAGCGGCACCCAGCCGCCGCACGCCCCGCCAACCGTCGCTGCGCCGCATGCCGGCAAGCCTACGTCGGTTGGTCGTGCGTCGGCGTGGAAGCGCGTTCATCGGTTGGACGCAGGGGCGTCCACGTGGGACTTCGGCGCGACCGCAGCCCGGCTGCGTGCCCTGCGGACGCGATCGCGGTTGCCGCAACCCGCTGTGTCGCACCACCGTCGCGCGTGGTTCGGGGAGCCGTCCTCGAACAACAGCCGGCACGCAGGATTCGCGCATCGCCGCAGGCTCGCGCGGTCCTCGACGAGCGCGAGCAGAGGAACGAGCAGGTCGCGGCAGAATCCGCGCCAGCCCGTCTCGGTACTGGCGATCCGGCCCTCATCGTCAAGGGCATAGCTCGCTGCCGCGAGAAGGACGCGTCCCTCGTCGGTCCACGTGTCGACGCCAGGTGCGAGGAGTCGCCCGACCATCGTCCGGACGACCCCGAGCTCCGCGAGCGCGACCGGATCGGGAAGCTCGCGCGGGACGGGAACGCGGTGGTCAGCCAGGTAGCGCATCGCCGACCCGGGCGATTCGAGGTGGTCGTGATCCGGCTCGCCGCCGCGAACTCGAGCATGCCAGTGGCCGCCTGGGCCATGGGCGGTGTTCGCGACCCAGAGCAGGTCGCTGCGGCTCAGCCGTCCGGCCACCCGCATGACCGCCGGGTCGCGAGGGGCGATCCGGCTCACGACGTCGGGACCGCTCCGTTCACGGAGCGCCGCTCACCCAGATCGAGGCCTGGTTGTTGTCCGGGTATCCGGTCCTGCCGACCGCGACCAGCCCGCCACTGCTGACCGCGAGCCCGGTAACCTGCGCGCCCGAGAACGACGGCTCCCAGACCGGCCCGCTCCACGTCGCGCCGTCGGCCGAGGTCCAGGTGACCGCCGAGCCGTTCCCGGCATCGGACCGCCAGCCGCCCGCGACCAGCCCGGCTGGACCGGCCACGACGGACTGCATGCGGATCGGCATCCGGGCGTAGTGGAACGCCGGTTGGTCGGGTGCGGCCGTCCAGCTGAGCCCGTCCGTCGAGGACCACGTAAGGGCGCCATCGTCGTGCCCGTTCACACCGACGGCGACGAAGGCGCTCGGAGTGACGGCCACGGCGAGCATCGCGCCGGCCGCGTTCGGGGCGATGCTCCCGCGCTGCCAGCCCGTGGCCTCGGTCCAGCGCCAGACCGCCGCCGGGCCGTAATTGGGATCGCCGCTCGTGCCGACGGCGACCACCGTGCCGACTCTGGCGACGACGCCCCAGATGCGACCCCCGCCGAAGACTCCCGATCCGCCGTCAGCGTTCCATGCCAGGCCGTCGTTCGAGCGCCACACGGCAGCCGACGCCCTGGCGTGGAGCGGGTCATCGCGGTAGCCGCCGGCGATGAACCCGTCGTCGAACGCGGTCACCGAGGTCATCGCGCCCGCCGCGTACGGCACCATCAGGTCGGCCTGCCTCGGCGCCTGCGTCCAGGCTCCGCCGTCGGAGGCCCATGCCGTCGCTCCGCTGCGATCGAGGCCGACGATGACTGCCCGGGTGCCGTTCGACGCCTCCGCGATCGCCGAGGTGCCCGTCGCGCCACTGAACCCCGGCACCGGGATCCAGTGCGTTCCATCGGTCGAGGACAACGCGATCGCCTGCGTTGGTGGCTGCTCGACGCCGACGGCGATCAGCCCGCCGGGCGACGGTCCCACCCCGAAGAGCTGGCCGACCGCCGGCGCGTGGCAGGGAGAGCAGCGGTACCCGGGCTCCAGGGACGGAGCGACGGTCACGATCGACGGCTGCGCGAGGTCGACCGCCAGCCAGGCTCCGCTGGCCGTCGGGGCAGAGGGGGAGGGCGTCGCTGAGGCGGGCGTCGTGGAATGCGCGGACGGCAACGGCGTCACGGGAACCGTGCCGCAGCCGCTGACGATGAGGACGAGCGCGACCGGAAGAACCAACCTGCGCCGGATGTCCATCGGCAGGCACCATATCGTGCTAATGGTCAGATCGACCCTGCGGATATTACCGCGTGTCTGGGTTCGGGCCCTCGGGAGCTGCTGCCTGGCACGCGATCCTGGCCCGGGGCCGCATCAGCCGCCGATCAGGAAGATCAACCCGGCGACGATCAGCACGCCCTCGATGACGACCACGAACACCCGCTCCGGCAGACGGTCGACGATCCGTTTCCCGGTGAACGATCCGGCGATCATGATGGGACCCAGCGCGAGACCGGTCGCCACCGACGGTCCGGTCAGCAGCGATGCGTTGCCATACGCCACGAGCTTGGTGACGTGCATGACCACCGTGGACAGGGCCTCCGTGCCGATGTAGGCGCCCTTGACCAGCCCGTAGGCAAGGAAGAACGGGGCCATCAGCGGCCCGACGCTGCCCAGGAGCGCGGACAGGAAGCTGGACACGGCGCCAAGGATGGCGAACGACCGCAGCGGGATGTGGGGTGGTGGACCCGGGCGCAGGTGACGCCACGCCACGACGAACAGCAGGAACGCACCGAGGATCCGGGTCAGGGCCGACAGCGGGGCCGTGGCGAACAGCAGCCCGCCAAGCAGCGCAGCCGGAATGCCGCCGAGCGCGAACCAGCGCACCACACCAACGTCGAGCTCGGTGCGGTTGAACCAGACCCGGGAACTGTTGCCGATCAGCTGTGCCACCGTCAGGATCGGGATCGCGTCGCGGACACCGAAGACGGCCACCAGGACGGGGAGCAGGACAGCGGCACCCCCGAAACCGGTGACCGCCGCAAGGGTGCTTGCGACCAGGGCGGCCCCGGCCAGCAGGATCAGCTCGGCCGCGTTCATCCGCGCGGCATGATCAGATACCGACGGCCAGGGGCGTTCCGCCTCCGCGAAACGCCCGCGACTCCGGAGTTGGCCGCCCACACGTGACTCGGCATTGACCGACCCACCGGCTCCGAGGAGGACAGCTGAACCATCGCGCGAGTGTAGCGACGAGCTGGCTGGTCCTCGCGCAGCCAGGCTCCGGATGTGGGACGCCGACCCGGCAGCGAGCCGCTCGCACCGATCGTGCGGTGGCCCACCTGGACGTGACGTGCCACCATGCGGTGATGAAGCGGGCTCGTCGTCTCGCCGGTGTTGCCATCGGGCTGGGCCTCGTCGTGGCCGGATGCGGCCCGGCGCCTTCGTCGACGTCGCCAGCGGTCGCGTCGGCATCGGCCGCTCCCTCCTCGATCGAGTCCGGCGTGAGCCCGACGGCAGCGCCGCAGCTCACCACGACCGCGCCGGCCACGCCGACCGACTGGCCCATGTACCACGGCAACGGCGCACGGACCGGCGTCGCGAGCGGCTTCCCGGCCCTCCGCGGCGGCCTCGTGACGGC
>CAZKXK010000108.1:0-7557 GCA_964556585.1 uncultured Anaerolineaceae bacterium | reverse complement strand
ATACCGGCCGATCGGCGTCATCCACACGCCGTTCACCGACGTGGATGGGATGCCGATCCAGCCGATCGCCGCGGCCGGCATCCGGGGAACGATCGACCTCGACCCGGGATTCGCGGCCGGTCTGCTCGACCTGGATGGCTTCAGCCACCTGATCCTGCTCTACCACCTGCACCAGGTCCGTGCGCCGAGGCTTACGGTCACGCCGTTCCTCGACGACCGCCCGCATGGCATCTTCGCCACGCGCTCCCCCGCCCGGCCGAACCCGGTCGGGCTCTCCACGGTTCGACTCGTGCGCGTCCTGGGTTCGACGATCGAGATCGAGGATGTCGACATGCTCGACGGCACGCCGCTCCTCGACATCAAGCCGTACATCCCGGCATTCGACGACCGGGCGGGCGCGCGGGTCGGCTGGTTCACCGGGCGCCTGGATCGGCTTCCGGAAGTCCGGGCGGACGGCCGGTTCGGACCCGGGACCGGCTGATCGCCGGGGGCTGTCAGCCGCGGCGCTCGACGGCGCCGACCGCCGCGGCCAGCCCCGCGGCGTGCCCGAAGATGCCGACCAGGCCGCCGGTGTGGAGGAAGACGACGGTCTCCGAGGGCGTGATTGCGCCGGCGCGGATGTCGGCCAGCAGGCCCGCCATCGCCTTGCCGGTGTAGACCGGGTCCAGCAGGATCCCCTCCGTCCGGGCGACGAGCGTGATCGCCTCCAGGCAGGCGGGCGTGTCCCGGCCGTACCCCGGCCCGATCTGCGACTGGTCGGTCTCGAAATCGCCTGCAGCCAGCCGGACGGGGCTGCCGGCGAGCGCGGCTGCCTCGTTGGCGATCTCCGCCGCGTCCGCGCTCTTGGCCGGATCACCGCCGCTGACCGCGACGCCGTGCACGCGATACGGAGCGTCGGCCATCCGGGCCCCGAGCACGAGGCCCGCGACCGTTCCCCGCGACCCGGCCGCCACGTACAGGCGCGTGGGCCGCTCGCGCCCCTCGTCGAGCTGCGCCACGAGCTCGACCGTCCCTGCGACGTAGCCGAGCACGCCGACGGGACAGGAGCCGCCGATGGGGATCACGTACGGGCGCTCACCGCGGGCGCGTAGCGCGGCGACGACCTCGGCGACCTTCTCCGCCTCACCGGGTCCGGTGGCCAGCGCGGGGTCATCTCCCGCGCGGATGAAGTGGACCTCCGCGCCGAACAGGTGATCGAGGAGCAGGTTGCCCGAGATCTCCGGCGCGTCCGACTCGGCGGTCAGGACCAGGCTCGTGCCGAGCCCGACCATCCGCCCGGCGGCTGCGGTCATCCGGGCATGGTTGGACTGCGCGCCACCCGTGGTGACGAGCACGGTCGCGCCGTCCCCCAGCGCGTCGGCGACCAGGAACTCCAGCTTGCGCGCCTTGTTGCCGCCACCGGCGAGGCCCGTGAGGTCGTCGCGCTTGACCAGGATGCGGGGCGATCGCCCGGGACCGCCCAGGGCGTCGCGCAGGCGGCGGAGCTCGTGGAGCGGCGTGGGAAGGGTGGCGAGCGCCACCCGGGGGAGGCGATCGAGCGCGGTTCTCACGTCGGCCTGCATTTGTACCTCTGGTCGAGCCGCGCGAACTCCGCCGCCAGGCCGGGCATGACCCGGACACGACCACGCGTCCCGTGCACCCGAACCTGCCCCACTCCTCCGGACTGGACCGCCTGGGCACGCGACGGGGTCCCTGGGGAGCCTGATTGTCGCCGCCGGCGACCGCTCGTTCAAGTCGGAGGTCGGCCGGGCCCAGGCCGCGCGGGGCGGGTGGCGTCCCGGGCCGGAGGCAGGCCGCCCGTGCGCACGGGGCGGGGACGCGCTCCGCGCACGGGGCGGGGACTCGCTCCGCGCACGGGGCGGAGACGCGCTCGCCTTGCGGTGGCGGCGCTCACAAGGGCGGGGACGCTTGCATACGGCGTGGAGGACCCTGAGTTCCGAGATGCGCGTTACGGACATACTCCCCAAGGGGAGGCCGGCCGCCACGACGCCGGACGATCCGGCCCAGGTCGTGGATGCGTCCGCCCAGGCCACGGTGCCCGGCGTGGAGAGCCGCGGACCGCCCTGAAAGCCGGACCGGCCAGGGTGCCGGGTCGGTCAGCGTGCCGGGTCGGTCAGCGCAGGCGTCGATATGCCCGTAACCGGCATACCCGCCGGAGATGAGTCCCCGGCGATATTCAAGGTCGACCGGGCAGCCGCATATCAGCGCGGCCGTGGTCCTCCCGGCGCGGCCGTGACCCTCCCGGCGCGCGGCGGTGGCCCTCCAGCGCGGACGTGATCCTTGCGCGGAGGAGTCAGCGCCAGCTCAGCACGACGTCGCCGACTCCTGTGCTCAGCGGGCCGTTGATGCGCCGGAAGATGGCTGCGTCGAGGTCGACCAGGTTTCCGCCATCGGGCGAGGGTCCGTATCCGGTCGACACGCCCTCCCAGCAGCCGAGACGACCACACACCTTGATGCGAGTCCCGGGCAGCAGGCGGGTGATCACCGCGCCTCCGAAATCGCCCCAGGTGGCGCGCCCGGAGGCGTGATGCAGGTAGACGATCGCGGGCGCCGGCTTCGGCGTGGGAGAAGGACGTGGCTTCGGGGTCGCTGCGGTGGAAGCCGACGACTTCGGGACGGGGGCCGGCGTGGCACGCGGCGTGGCACGCGGCGTCGCCTTTGGACGCGGTGTCGCGGAGGAGGTCGCCGCATGGGACGTCGCGGTCGCATGTGGTGTCGCGGCCGGGTCGGGTGTCGCCGAGGGGCGGGGCGTCGCGGCGGGGCGTGGCGTCGCCGAGGGGTCAGTCTTCACCGACGCGAGCATCGGCCGGCGCACCGGCGCTTCGGTCCTCAACACTCCGCCGGAAGGAACGAGCAGGGCCGAGCTCATCGGGGCGGGCGTGGCGCTCGGCAGCGCGGCAACCGCGAAGGAGAGCTGCGCTCCGCCAGGACCCGGTGCGCCCATGCCGGGGACAGCCGCGTGGGCCGCGAGGACGGAGCTTGCGGGTTCGGCGCCCGCCGGCGCGGCCGTCCCGGTCGACCCGGCCACCATCCCGGTGGACAGGAGCGCTCCGACGAGCAGGCCGCCGGCAACCCAGCCCGGCCGCACGTGGAACCCTGCACGGGGCAGGACGGCGCGGTGCGCCTGACGCACCCGGGGGATCCCCGGGGTGGACAGGCGGCGCAGGTCGTACGGACGAGTCGCGGCCCTCGGACCGCCCATCACGGGCAGCCCTCCGACCGGGAAGGAAGCGACGATCGAGACCTCCGATTGGCTGGGTAGCGGATGGTACGCTCCTCGCGCTCCGGATGCCAGTCGCCTCGCGCGCCATGCTCCACCGCCCTACGCTCCACCGCCCTACGCTCCACCGCACCACGCTCCAGCCAGCGACGACCAAGGGGGACCCGCCATGCACGTCCGTGGCCGCGCGGCCATGCCCGCCCTGGTCGCGGTGCTTCTTGCCGGCTTCGTGGCCGTCGCGCCCGCGAGCGCTGCGACGGTCGGCGCCCGCTGGCAGGCCCGCATGGGTCCGGGCGGCGCCAACGGGACGGCCACGGCGACCATCGACACGTCCGGGGCGGGCACGATATCGGTCAACCTGAAGCGGCTCGCGCGCGCGGCGACCTACACGGAGACGCTTTTCCGCGGAACGTGCGCCGCGCGATCGACGCGCATCGCGACCCTCCCGTCGCTCAGGACCAGCGCGGGCGGCACGGTCGCGCGCGCGAACTCCCTCACCGCAGCGCAGGCCACGCTGCTGAACGGCGGCAGCGCCGTCATCCGGCTCGTGTCCGGCAGCCAGGTGTACTGCGGCGCCCTTGCCCGTCAGGCCGGCTCCGCCATCGTGACGACCTGCGACCAGGCCCACCTCGCGGCCGCGATCGCCGCCGGCGGAACCGTGCGCTTCGCGTGCGATGCGACGATCAGGCTGACGACGACGCTCGCGGTCTCGAAGGCCGTCGTCCTCGACGGGACGGATCGCGCGGTAGCCATCGACGGCGGTGGGAAGGTCGGCCTGTTCTCGGTGCGCGGTGGGGCCACCTTCGGCCTCGTCAACCTGGCGCTGCGGAACGGCCGCTCGAACGGCGCCGGCGGTGCGATCGACGCTACCCACGGCGGCGCCGTGAGCATCGTGCGCTCGACGCTGGCCGGCAACCACGCTGGGTCGGGCGGGGCGGTCGCAGCCGGCAGGGCGGCCGCGGTCACGGTCGTGGCGAGCACGTTCGTCGGGAACGTGGCGGCCGGCCGCGGAGGAGCGATCGACGCATCCACCGTGTCGAGCACGAACAGCACGTTCTCCGCCAACCAGGCGGAGAACGGAGGCGCCATCCACGCCGCGACCGGGCTCACGATCGTCAGCAGCACCTTCAGCGACAACGTGGCGAGCGGCGCCGCCATCGCGCTCGATGGCGGCGCCGCGGCCGTCCGGAGCTCAAACCTGGCCGACGTGACGGGCACCGAATGCGTGCTCGGATCCTCGAAGCTGACCGACCAGGGCGGCAACTTCAGCACCGACGGCTCCTGCGGCCTTACGCAGGCGACGTCGCGGACGGGGGTGCCCATCGCGTCCCTTGCGCTTGCCCCGCTCGCCGACAACGGCGGCCCCACCCAGACCGTTGCGCTGCTCACCGGCAGCCCGGCGATCCACGCCGGAGTCGGCTGCCCGACGCCGGCGACGGACCAGCGCGGAGTGCCGCGGCCACCGGGCGCGGCCTGCGACTCGGGAGCCTTCCAGGTGGAGCCGCCGCCGGGTTACGACATCTCGTTCCCCCAGTGTGGAGACCTGTTCCCGGTCACACCCGCGTTCGGGATCGTCGGCGTGAACGGCGGCCGGGCGTTCACGCCGAACCCGTGCCTGGGAGCGGGAGCCCAGCCGAGCGAGCTGGCCTGGGCGGGCGGCGTCGCCGCCCAGCTGTACGCGAACACGGGGAACCCGGGCCCGGCGCTCTCGGCGCATTGGCCCAGCGGCCAGGCGAAGCCGCGCCCCTGCGACACCGCGGCAGCTCCGGGCGCCGACACGGCGAGCTGCGCCTATGACTACGGCTGGAACGCGGCGGAGGACTCGTACCAGGTGACCGTCCAGGCCTATGTCTCGCTCGGCCTCGCGTCCCCGGGTGTCACCCGGACGCCATCCCCCAACAGGTGGTGGCTGGACGTCGAGACGGACAACAGCTGGCGTTCGGACGTCTCGCTCAACGTCGCCGCGCTGCAGGGCGAGGTCGCCTACCTGCGGTCCGTGGGGGTCCTGAAGATCGGCTTCTACTCGACTCCCTACCAGTGGCAGCAGATCACCGGCGGCACGACGGTCTTCTCGGCGTCACCGAGCTGGCTCGCCGGGGCCCGAACCTCCATCCATGCCCGGGACGCCTGCGCCGCAGGAGGCTTCACGGGCGGACGCGTTACCCTTGCGCAGTTCGCGGCCGGCGGGTTCGACGCCGACCTGCGCTGCTAGGACGCCTCGCGGAACGCCGGCGCGCTCAACGCCGGTTCGGCGAGCCCCCGCCAACCAGGAGACCCGTCCCATGGAAAGCCCACCGGCCCTCTCCGCCGCCCCTGGTTCCACGCATCCCGCGATCGAGGTCAACTCGCGCACCCGGTTCGAGATCCTTTTCGCGGTCCTGCTCGGCATGTTCCTGTCGGCGCTCGACCAGACGATCGTCGGCCCGGTGCTGCCCCGCATCGTCACCGACCTGCAGGGGGCCGACTACTACACCTGGGTGGTCACCGCCTACCTGCTCACCAGCACCGTGACGATCCCGGTCTACGGAAAGCTGTCCGACCTGTACGGCAGGCGGCCGTTGCTGATGTTCGGCATCGTGCTGTTCCTGATCGGCTCCGCCCTCTCCGGCGTCAGCCAGACGATGTGGCAGCTGATCCTGTTCCGCGGCATCCAGGGCCTGGGCGCGGGTGCGCTCTTCCCGATCTCGCTGGCCGTGATCGGCGACCTGTTCACGCCGGCCGAGCGCGGCAAGTACCAGGGCCTGTTCGGGGCCGTGTTCGGCGTCGCGTTCCTCGTCGGCCCGTTCCTGGGCGGGTTCCTGACCGACAACATCAGCTGGCACTGGGTGTTCTTCGTCAACCTGCCGGTCGGGCTGGTCTCGCTCTACTTCATCTGGCACCTGCTCCCCACCGTCAAGCGTGCCGGTAGCCGGTTCAACCTGGACGTGCCCGGCGTCGTGACGCTCATGCTCGCGATCGTTCCCGTGCTCATCGCGCTGACCATCGCCGAGAACGGCGACTGGACCGCGCCCGAGGTGGTCGGCGGCTTCGTGATGGGCGTCGTCTTCCTGGTGGTCTTCGTGCTGGTCGAACGTCGCGCCGAGGACCCGGTGATCCCGCTCGGGCTGTTCCGCAACCCCACCTTCACGGTCTCCGCCATCGCCACCTTCTTCGCCACGTTCGGATTCGCGACGGCGATCATCTTCCTGCCGCTCTGGTTCCAGGTGGTCCAGGGGGCAAGCTCGACCGCTTCCGGCTATGACCTGTTCCCCTTCCTGTTCGGGCTGATCGCAAGCTCGGTCGCCTCCGGCCAGATCGTCAGCCGCACCGGGCATTACAAGTGGCTGCTCGTGGGGTCCATGGCGCTGGTCGCCGTCGGCCTGACCCTGTTCACGAACCTGCGCACCGAGACATCGACCCTGAACCTCTGGCTCTGGATGATCGTGACCGGCATCGGGGTGGGGCCGATGATGGCCGTCTTCACGCTGATCGTGCAGAACGCGGTGCCGTTCAGGCTGCTGGGGACGGCCACCAGCGACCTCACGCTGTTCCGCCAGATCGGCACCTCGGTCGGCCTGACCGTGGCGTTCACGGTGTTCCAGAACAACCTGACCTGGGGCCTGCTGCGCGACCAGATCATCGTCAAGGGCGCCCCGGCGGCGGCGGTCCCGGCCGTCGCGCCGGCGGGGTTCAACATCGGCCAGGACCTCACTTCGGTGGGCGGCGGCAGCTCGACCCAGTTCCTGACCCAGGTCCCCGCCCAATTCCAGCAGATCTTCCTCAACGGCTTCCACGAGGCGTTCTCGATCGCGCTCGGGAACTCCATGTGGATCGGCGTGGGGGCTGCGATCATTGCCTGCGTGTCGGCCCTGTTCCTCCACGAGCTGCCGCTGCGGACCACGCATGCCGCCACCGAGGTGCCGGCGGCCGCGGACCAGGCAACGGAGGGCGCCCGAGTGCCGGTCCGTGCCGAGGGGCTCGACCAGGCCTAGCCCCATCGGCCCCTCGGGCCTCGAGGAGCACGTGCCGACGAACAATGGAAGTGCCCAGCCGAGGGCCGGGCGGCGGAGGTGAACGATGCCGGTCATCACGATCTCCAGGCAGTTCGGAGCCGGCGGATCGAGCGTCGCGAAGCTGGTCGCGGAGCGCCGGCACCTCGACGTCGTGGACCAGGCGCTGATCGCCGAGGTGGCACGGCGCGCCTCGGTCCCGCTCGCGGACGTGGAGGCCGAGGACGAGCACTCCGCGTCCCTGCTCGACCGGCTGGCCGCGCCGTTCTCCCCGCTGGCTGCCGGGCTCGGCGTCGCGTGGGACCCCCCGTATCCCGACGCGGCCTACGACCCGCGCCGCGAGGTCCT
>CAZKXK010000107.1:0-7604 GCA_964556585.1 uncultured Anaerolineaceae bacterium | reverse complement strand
CGCTCGCCCAGGACGAGGCGCAGCGGTTCAACCACAACTACATCGGCACGGAGCATCTCCTCCTCGGCCTCGTGCGTGAGGGCGAGGGTGTCGCCGCGCGCGTCCTCGAGAACATGAACGTCGAGCTCGCCAAGGTCCGGACGGCCGTCGAGTTCATCATCGGCCGCGGCGATCGCCCGGTCGTCGGCGAGGTCGGCCTGACGCCCCGAGCCAAGCGAGTCATCGAGCTTGCGATCGATGAGGCGCGCCGGCTTGGCCACAACTACATCGGCACCGAGCACCTGCTGCTCGGCCTCGTCCGGGAGGGCGAAGGGATCGCGGCCGGCGTCCTCGAGTCGCTCGGCGTGAACCTGGACAAGGTTCGCCACGAGGTCATCCGCGTCCTGTCGCAGAGCTCGGCGGTGAGTCCGGCCCAGGAGACGAAGCGGGCGAGCAAGACGCCGACCGTTGACCAGCTCGGCATCAACCTGACCGAGGCCGCGCGGTCCGGCAAGCTGGACCCGGTCATCGGCCGCGAGAAGGAGATCGAGCGGGTCATCCAGATCCTCTCCCGTCGCACGAAGAACAACCCGGCCCTGATCGGCGAGCCGGGCGTTGGGAAGACGGCGATCGCCGAGGGCCTCGCCCACCGGATCGTCAGCGGCGACGTGCCGGAAACCCTGCTCAACAAGCGGGTCCTGACGCTGGACATCGGGTCCCTGGTGGCGGGCACCAAGTACCGCGGCGAGTTCGAGGAGCGGCTCAAGAAGATCATCGAGGAGCTCCGCAACACGAACGACGCGATCCTTTTCATCGACGAGCTCCACACCCTGGTCGGGGCGGGGGCGGCCGAGGGCGCGATCGACGCGGCGAACATCCTGAAGCCCCCGCTGGCTCGGGGCGAGCTCCAGTGCATCGGCGCCACGACGCTCGACGAGTACCGCAAGTACATCGAGCGGGATGCCGCCCTGGAGCGCCGCTTCCAGCCGGTCATGGTCGAGGAGCCGACGCTCGAACAGACGATCGAGATCCTGAAGGGAATCCGGGAGCGGTACGAGCAGCACCACAAGGTCACGATCACGGACGACGCGCTTCGGGCGGCCGCGGACCTCTCCATCCGCTACATCGCGGATCGCCACCTCCCGGACAAGGCGATCGACCTCATCGACGAGGCAGCCAGCCGCGTGCGCCTGCGCTACGCGTCGGCGCCGCCGGATCTCCGCGAGGCCCAGAAGGAGCTGGAGCGGGCAACCCGCGACAAGGACTCTGCCACGAACACGCAGGAGTACGAGGAGGCATCCCGCCTGCGCGATGCCGAGACATCCGCCCGGGAGCGCGTCGAGACGCTCCGCGGCGCCTGGCAGGCCCAGGTCGCGGACGCCCAGCCGACCGTCGACGAGGAGGAGATCGCCCACGTCGTGTCGATGTGGACCGGGATCCCCGTGACACGGATCGCACAGGAGGAGTCCGAGCGCCTGCTCCACATGGAGGACCACCTGCACAAGCGCGTGATCGGGCAGCAGGAGGCGATCGAGACCATCTCGCGCGCCGTGCGCCGCGCGCGCGCCGGCCTCAAGGACCCGAAGCGGCCCATCGGCTCGTTCATCTTCCTGGGCCCCACCGGAGTGGGGAAGACGGAGCTGGCGAAGGCCGTCGCCGAGTTCATGTTCGGCTCCGAGGACGCGCTCATCAAGGTCGACATGAGCGAGTTCATGGAGCGCCACAACGTGAGCCGGCTGGTGGGTGCCCCTCCCGGCTACGTGGGGTTCGACGAAGGGGGCCAGCTCACCGAGGCGGTCCGCCGCAAGAGCTACGCGGTGATCCTGCTCGACGAGATCGAGAAGGCCCACTCGGAGGTCTTCAACATCCTCCTGCAGATCCTGGAGGACGGCCAGCTCACCGACGCGAAGGGCCGCCGGGTGGACTTCCGCAACACGATCATCATCATGACCTCGAACCTTGGGGCCCGCCAGCTCCAGACGAACTCGTCGCTCGGCTTCCGGTCTTTCGGCGAGACCGAAGCGGCCCGCGCCGAGGCGTCCTACGACAACATGCGGGACAAGGTCCAGGCCGAGCTCAAGACGGCGTTCCGCCCCGAGTTCCTCAACCGGATCGACGCGACAATCGTCTTCCGCTCCCTCACCCAGGACGAGATCCGGGTCATCGTGGACCTGATGCTCGCGCGTGTCCGCGATCAGCTCCGGAGCCAGCAGATGTCCCTCGAGGTCACCCAGGAAGCCAAGGACCACATCATCAAGATCGGCTACGACGTGGCCTACGGAGCTCGCCCGCTCCGGCGTGTCATCCAGAACATGATCGAGGACGTCCTGGCCGAGCAGCTGCTCCTTAGCCGGTACAAGCCCGGGACGACCATCGTCGTCGACAAGGGCGAGGAGGCCGGGCTCTCCATCCACGAGGCCGACGAGAAGACGCCCGCCGCCGTCGAAGCCGGCTAGCGCCGGGGCGATCCGCCCGTGACGCGCACCCAGAGTCGGTACGTCTGCCAGGCGTGCGGCGATTCGTTCCTCCGCTGGGAGGGCCAGTGTCGCTCGTGCAGCGCCTGGAACACGCTCGTGGAGACGCTTGTCCACGAGGAGTCGCCCGCTGCGCGCCGGCGGGCCGCACCCGCCGCCGGCAACCCTCCCGTCTCGCTCGCCGAGATCAGCGAGATGGACGTCACCCGCATCCCGGTCGGCATCGGCGAGCTCGACCGGGTGCTCGGTGGCGGCCTCGTGCCGGGGTCGCTGGTCCTCGTCGGCGGCGAGCCGGGCATCGGCAAGTCGACGCTCCTCCTCCAGGCCGCGGCCGGTCTCTCCACGGCTGGCCCGATCCTCTACGCGACAGGGGAGGAGTCGAGTGCCCAGGTCCGCCTGCGGGCCGCGCGGCTTGGGCTTCTTGGGGGCGCCGCCGCCGTGTCGGTGACGGTCTACGCGGAGAGCTCCGTGGCGCGGATCCTCGAGACGGCGCGCGCCGCGCGGCCCGTCGCGCTCATCGTCGACTCGATCCAGACCGCCACCGTGGATGAGCTGGAGGGCCCGGCCGGGAGCGTCGGCCAGGTGCGCGAGTCGGCGCTCCGGTACATGGAGCTCGCGAAAGGGGACGGGATCGCGGTGCTCCTGGTCGGCCACGTGACCAAGGAAGGCAGCCTGGCGGGTCCCAAGACGCTCGAGCACCTGGTCGATGCCGTCCTCAGCGTCGAGGGCGACAGGTCCGGCGCCCTGCGCCTGGTGCGGGCCACCAAGAACCGCTTCGGGTCGACGGAGGAGGTCGGCGTGCTCGAGATGGCCGAGGCCGGGCTCCGCGAGGTCCCCGACCCGGCCCGGGCATTCCTGGTCGAGCACGATGCCGACGCCCCCGGGAGCGTCGTGGGCGCCACGCTCGAGGGTTCCCGCGCACTGCTGGTCGAGGTCCAGGCCCTGGTCGCTCCGACCGTGTACGGGACGCCGCGCCGGACCGCGATCGGGATCGACCCGGGTCGCCTTGCGCTCCTCGTGGCGGTCCTGGGACGGCGCGCCGGCATCGGGCTCGGGAGCCACGACGTGTATGCCAACCTGGCCGGCGGCCTGGCGGCCGACGATCCGGGCCTGGACCTGGCGGTTGCGATCGCGCTCGCCTCGACGCTCCGGGACCTTCCCGTCGCGGCGGGAACGGTCGCCATCGGGGAGATCGGCCTGCTCGGCGAGCTGCGGTCCGTGACCGGGCTCGAGCGCCGCCTCCGGGAGGCCGCCCGGCTGGGTTTCACCCGGGCCCTCGTCCCGCCCGGCGGGCACGCCCAGCTCGCGATCCCGGGGATCGCGGTCCTCACCGTGCGCACGATCCGGGAGGCGCTCGGCGCCGCGCTGGGTCCGGCGGGTGGCTGACGCGAGAGGGGAGGCGGTGCTAGGCTCACGGCCCGTGATCCGCATCATTCGGCTCCTCGGCGCAGCGCTCGGGCTCCTGGTCGGCATCTCCACCGTGGCCGGCAACGGGGGGCCGTTCGCGGATTCGACCTACGCCGGCGCCCTGATCGCCGCGTGGCTCGTGGCGTGGCTGGTCGTCGGCTTCGCGTTGCTGCCCTATCTGACCGTCGTCCCCGCCGGCTGGCTGATCGGCCGCGTCCAGGCGCTCTCGACCGCCGAGTTCGTCACGGCGGTGGTGGGCCTGCTGCTGGGTCTCGTGATGGGGCTCCTGCTGGGGCTCCCGCTGGCGGCAGTGCCCGCGCCGCTCGGGACGTGGCTGCCGCTCGGGGTGTCGATCTTCCTGGGCCTCGGGATGGCCGGCCTGACGGTTGCCAAGCGAAACGACCTCATCCTGGCGGCCGAGGCGATCGGCATCTTCCGGCGCCCAGTGGCCGAGAGCGCGTCGCACGCGGGCGAGCCGTACGTGGTGGTCGACACGAGCGCCATCATCGACGGCCGGATCGCCGACATCGTCGAGGCGGGGTTCCTCCAGGGGACGCTGGTGGTCTCGCGGGTCGTGCTCGACGAGCTGCAGCGGATCGCCGACAACGCGGACACGCTGCGGCGCAACCGGGGACGCCGCGGGCTCGAGATCCTGAGCCGGCTCCAGAAGGACGGGACCGTGCCCGTCGACATCGTGGACGACGGCTTCCCGGAGATCGGCGAAGTCGACGCGAAGCTCGTCGCCCTGGCCCGCTCGCGCGGCGGCACGATCCTCACCAACGATTTCAACCTGAACCGCGTGGCCGAGATCCAGGGCGTGCGGGTGATGAACGTGAACTCGCTCGCCAACGCGCTGAAGCCGGCCGTCCTGCCCGGCGAGGACCTCCGGGTCCGCGTCATCCAGGAGGGCAAGGAACTTGGCCAGGGAGTCGGCTTCCTCGACGACGGTACGATGATCGTCGTGGAGGGCGGCGCGCGGTACCTGGACCGCGAGATCGAGGTCGGGGTCACGCGCGTGCTGCAGACCGTGGCGGGGCGCATGATCTTCGCCCAGCCCAAGCCCGAGTGACCGGCCGCGCCGAGCGGGCCCGTCCGCGCCCAACGGCCGACGCGATCGTGGTGGCGGCCGGCTCCAGCACCCGGATGGGCGGCTCGGACAAGCTTGCGGCGGTGGTCGGCGGCCGCCCGCTCCTGGCCTGGACGCTGGAAGCCGTGGCCCGCGCGTCCAGCGTCGCCCACATCGTGGTCGTCACGGCCGGCCCCAGGGTCGGCGAGATCGCGGCGGCGGCCTGGCTGCCGGACATCGTCTCGGCCGTCGTGGCGGGGGGTGAGCGTCGCCAGGATTCCGTGGCCGCGGGCGTCGCGGCCCTGCCCGAGGGTCCCGGGAGCGCCGTCATCCTGGTCCACGACGGGGCGCGCCCGCTGGTCTCGGCCGACCTTGTCGATGCCGTCGCCCGTGCCGCCAGCGTCCATGGAGCGGCGATCCCGGTCCTGCCGGTCGTCGACACGCTGAAGCGGGTGGGAGACGGCCGCGTCAGCGGGACCGTCGAGCGCTCCGGCCTGGTCGCGGCGCAGACGCCCCAGGGCGTGCGGCGTGACGTGCTGGCGGACGCCTACGCGGCGTTTCCGCCCGGCGGGCCGAACACGTGGACCGACGAGGCCTCCCTGCTTGAGGCCTGTAGAATCCCGGTCCATGCCATCCCCGGCGACGCGGCCAACCTCAAGGTGACGCTGCCCGACGATCTCGAACGGGTGGCGGCCGCCCTGGCTCGCGGGGGACGGACGGTGGGTTCGGCGGCCGCCGGGCCAGCCGTCCGGGTCGGGATCGGCGACGACGAGCACCCGTTCGGGCCGGGCTCCCCGCTCGCCCTCGGGGGCATCACGATCGACGCCGCCCCGCGGCTGCACGGCCACTCGGACGGCGACGTCGCGCTCCACGCGGTGTGCGATGCGCTCCTCGGCGCCGCCGGGCTGGGCGATCTCGGGCGCACCTTCCCGCCGGGCCCGGCCACGCCGCCCGGGATCGCCGGCGCCGCGCTCGTCGCGGAGTGCCTCCGCCGAGTCCAGGCGGCGGGGTATTCCCCGCTGTCCGTGGACGTGACGATCATCGGCGCGCGGCCCCGCCTGGCAGCCCGGCTCCCGGAGATGCGCGACGCGATCGCAGGCCTCCTGTCGCTGCCGGCCGACCGGGTGAACGTCAAGGCATCGACGGGGAACCTGGCCGGCGAGGAGGGCGCCGGTCGCGGCATCTCGGCCCGCGCGGTGGCCGTCATCGGGGAGGTGGGCAGATGAGCGTCAGGCTGCACGACACGCTCACGGCGGCGGTCCAGCCGCTGGAGCCGCTCGAGCCCGGCCACGTCCGGATCTACTCCTGTGGACCGACGGTCTACGGGCCTGCCCACGTGGGCAACTTCCGGTCGTTCCTGTTCGCCGACGTGCTCGTCCGCTACCTGCGCTGGCGCGGCCTGCGGGTCACCTGGGTGATGAACCTGACGGACGTGGACGACAAGATCATCCGCGGCGCGGCGGCCGAGTCGATCGGGATCGACGCGCTCGCGGCGCGCCACATCGCGGGGTTCCTGGCCGACGCGGCGACGCTCCGGATGACGATGCCGGACGTGCTGCCCCGGGCGACCGCCCACATCCCCCAGATGGTCACGCTCGTCGAGGCGCTCCTGGCGCGGGGCCACGCGTACCGGACCGAGGATGGCTCCATCTTCTTCCGGATCGCCTCCTGGCCCAGCTACGGGCGCCTGGCCCGCCTGGACCCCGACGCGATGCGGGTAGGGGAGCGGGTCGCGGCGGACGAGTATTCGAAGGACGACGCCCGTGACTTCGTCCTCTGGAAGGCGGCCAAGCCGGGTGAGCCCAGCTGGGAGACCACGATCGGATCCGGACGGCCCGGCTGGCACCTGGAGTGCTCGGCGATGAGCATGGCGTACCTCGGCGAATCGTTCGACATTCACACGGGCGGGGTCGACCTCATCTTCCCGCACCACGAGGACGAGATCGCCCAGTCGGAGGCGGCCACGGGAATGCCGTTCGTGCGGACCTGGCTCCACTGCGCTCACCTCCAGATGGGTGGCCGGAAGATGGCCAAGTCCGAGGGCAACATCGCGGGCGTGGCGGAGGTCCTGGCCACTGGGCTGGCGCCCCGCGCCCTGCGCTACGCGCTGATCGCCGCGCACTATCGGACCGGCCTCAGCTTCAGCGACGAGTCGCTGAGCGCGGCCGCCGCCGCGGTTGCGCGGCTGGATGCGCTCGTTGCCGCCCTGCTCGGCTACCACGGCGAGGGCCCCGACGACCCCGGGCTCCCGGCCGCGATCGCCGGCGCCCGGGCGTCGTTCAGCGCCGCGATGGACGATGATCTCGGCATCTCCGCGGCCCTCGCGTCGGTGTTCGACCTGGTCCGCGACGTGAACCGCAGGCTCGCTGCGCGCTCGTTGTCCGGCGCGGACGCGGGCCGCGCGCTCGACGCCCTGCGCGACCTCGATCGCGTGCTCGGGCTGTTGCCCGATGCCGCCGAACCGGCTCTGGAGGCCGACCTCCAGGCTCTCCTCGACGAGCGTGCCGCCGCGCGCAGCGCGCGGGACTGGGCCGCGTCCGATCGCCTGCGCGACGCCCTGGCCGCGCGTGGGATCGCCGTCGAGGATTCCCGCGACGGGCAACGCTGGCGCCGGGCCGGCACGCCGGCGGATGCCTGAGCCGGCGGATGCCTGAGCCGGCGGACCCGCGCCGGCCCCG
>CAZKXK010000106.1:0-7612 GCA_964556585.1 uncultured Anaerolineaceae bacterium | reverse complement strand
ACGGCAACGTCAGTGAAAAGCGCGATCTTCTCGCGGATCTCCTCGGAGACCGGGTGATCGGCACGCAGCACGATCACGTCCGGCTGGATGCCGATGCCGCGCAGCTCCTTGACCGAGTGCTGGGTCGGTTTCGTCTTGGGCTCGCCCGTCGCGGCAAGGACGGGCAGCAGGGTGACGTGGACGTAGAGCACGTGCTGGCGGCCCACGTCCTTGCGGATCTGGCGGATGGCCTCCAGGAACGGGAGGCTCTCGATGTCGCCGACGGTCCCGCCGACCTCCACCACGACGACGTCCGCACCGCCATCGCGCGACACCCGGAGGATGCGTTCCTTGATCTCGTTCGTGATGTGGGGAATGACCTGGACCGTGCCGCCCAAATAGTCGCCCCGGCGTTCCTTGGCGATGACCGCCTGGTAGATGCGGCCGGTGGTCACGTTCGAGAGCTGCGAGAGGTTCTCGTCGATGAAACGCTCGTAGTGGCCCAGGTCAAGGTCCGTCTCGGCCCCGTCGTCGGTGACGAACACCTCGCCGTGCTGGTACGGCGACATGGTGCCCGGATCCACGTTGATGTACGGGTCCAGCTTCAGGACGGAGACGGAGATCCCGCGCGCCTTCAGCAGGCGACCGATGCTGGCGGCGGTGATGCCCTTGCCGAGGGAGGACGTGACCCCTCCGGTCACAAAGACATACTTCGCCATGGGCGGTGCTCCTCCGGGGTTTTTCCGATGCTACCGGAAAGTGGGCGGAGGCGCCAGAGGCCGATTGCCCAGGGCCGGGAGCGAGCCATGGAATTCCGCGACGTGGTGATGAAGCGGCGCGCCGTCCGCCGGTTCGAGGAGGGCGGGGTCGAGCGCGCGACGATCGAGGCGATCGCGCGCCTGGCCCAGCGGACGCCGTCCGCCGGCTTCAGCCAGGGCCAGCGCCTGGTGGTGGTCGTCGACCCCGACCTGCGCCGCGCGGTTGCCCGGGCCGCGGGAGAGGAACCCGACGGCGAGTTCGGGCCCTGGATCTCCGAGTGCGCCGCCCAGTTCGTCCCCTGCGTCTCCGCGGAGATCTACCACCGGCGCTACCGCGAGCCCGACAAGCTCACCGACGATGGGTCCGAGATCGAGTGGCCGATCCCGTACTGGTGGGTCGACATCGGAGCCACCATGATGGTCGTCATGCTGGCAGCCGTGGATGCCGGTCTCGCCTCGGGGTTCGCCGGCGCCTTCGACCCGGACGCCATCCGCGCGCCGCTGGGCATCCCCGGGGAGTTCGTCCCGATCGGCGTGATGCCCGTCGGCCGTCCGCTGCCGGACGTCCGCTCGCCCTCGCTCAGGCGCGGCTGGGTCCCGTTCGAGCAGTTCGCGCGCTTCGATCGCTGGACCTGACCCGGCGCCTCATAAAGACGACCGCACCGCGTCGGCTGGGCGTCGGCGCCGGTCGCGGACCGGCCGGCATCGCCGCGCGCAGAGGACCGGCCACACGGACCCGGACCGGCCGTCGTGGACGGGTGGTCGGCCGTCGCGGCGCGACGAGCATCGCGCGGGCAGCAGCCCCGATGCTGGTATCCGCGGAGACGTGCCGCCGGAGCCCCTCGTTGCAGCCTGGATGCTGGTACGCGCAGAACGACGACGCCGTGATCGCGGAAGGAGGCTCCCAACCCGCGCTCGCGAGCTCGGCGAACTCCATCCGTGGCTGGTCGCACCGGCCCGGCTGGGGATCTGACCGACATACCAGCGTGCCGGGTGCTACCCGGCACCGGAAACAGTACCCGTCCGGGCGCGGCGAACTCCGAGCGGGCACCTTCGAGACGGTGACGGCCCAGTCGGCCTGCGCCCCCGGGGCCGCCCGGCGGGGCCGTTCCGAGAGAGCGAGCTGGTCAGGCGCCTTCCTGCTCGAGCTCGAGGGTCTCCTCGTCGCTCTCCTCGGTCAGCTTCAGCCACACGAAGAGGCCGGCCAGGACGACCAGCGGAATGACGACGAGCGCCGCGAGCGTGACCCCGAGGGCCGTCGCCACGATCTTGAGGGCCTTCATGGGCCGTGCCTCCTTCGCTGGTACGCGTGTCGCCCTAGGCCCGGCGTGCCTGGGGTCCCTGGCCGACCATCGTCTCGATGTCGTCCTTGGTGAACTCCGCGAGCGTGTGTTCGCCGCCGGCGGCGCCGACCCGGTACAGTCGGACGACGAACGCACCGCCCTGCTCGAAGAAGAAGATGTCGTGGGGCTTCTGCTCGTCGATCCAGCGCCCGAGGACCCGGAACGACTTCTCATAGTAGCCCGCGTTGCCCCAGTCGGTCGTGGCGGTCCCCGCGTTGCGGCGCGCCAGCGCTTCCTCCATGAAGCGGGCGATGTCGTCGTCGAGGAACGTGAGCGTCTCCTTGACCTGGCGGCCGACACTCTCGGACCACGTGCTCTGGTCGCCCTCCACCGCGAGGCCCTGCACGATGAAGCCGTCGGGCGCCTCCACGAGCAGGGCGTCGTGCATGCCGCGCTGGTCCAGGAAGGCGCCGATCGAGCGGAGCACCTCCTCGTAGTCCTGGCGCGGGCTCCCCTCGTAGATCCGCATCGTCCCTCCTCGTCGCCGCGGCCTGCCTCGCGGGCCTCCCCGGCTCAGCTGCCGGTGGTCTGGTCGAGCAGGCCGCGCTCGCGTGCCGCGCGCTCGAATGCATGGAACATGATCCAGCTCACGAGTGTAAGCACGGCGGTGGACGCGCACAAGGCGAACAGGACCATCGGGTCGGAGATCCACGCCAGGATGCCTGGGGTCGGGCGCCCAGGAGCGCGCGCCGGACGCCCTCCAGCCACCACGTCGTCGGCAGGACGAGCGCCAACGGCTGGAGCATCACGGACAGGGCGCCGAGCGGGAAGGTGGCGCCCGAGAGGAGGGCGCGGGTCAGAGCGCCGCGGCAAGGCGTCCGGCGAACCGGGCGTCGTTGATGATGAGCGCCGTGTTCGCGCGAATGGACCTGCCGTCGGTCAGCTCGGCGACGCGCTGCAGAACCCATGGCGTCAGGGCCGGGCCGTGGATGCCGGCGTGCGCGGCATCGGCGGTCGCGCGTCGGATCGCGGCGACCGCGTCCGCTCGCGGCAGCTCGTCCGCGGCCGGGACCGGCACGCACAGCAGCACGCCCGAGCCGAGACCCAGGGCAAGGTGCGTCCGGACCAGGTCGGCCGCCGCCGCGAGCCCGTCCACGTGCTGGGGCGCCGGGATTCCGGATGAGCGGGAGAAGAAGCCGGGGAGCTCGTCGGTCTCCACGGCGACCACCGGCACGCCGTGCGTCTCGAGCACCTCCAGCGTCGCGGCCACGTCGAGGATCGCCTTGGGCCCCGCACACACGACGACGACGGGCGTCACGGCCAGCTCCTGGAGGTCCACGGAAACGTCCAGGCTGGGTGGGCGCCGGCTCCCGTCCGGCGCGGTCGCCGTCTCGAACGCCCCCGGGTGGACGCCCCCGATCCCGCCGGTGGCAAAGACGCGGATGCCAGCGGCGTTGGCCGCCAGCATCGTCGCCGAGACGGTCGTCGCGCCGAGCACCCCGGCCGCGAGGGCTCCCGCCAGGGTGGGCCGCGCCACCTTCCGGACGTCGGCAGCGGTGGCCAGCTCCACGAGCGTCGGCCCGTCGAGCCCGACCATGAGGCGGCCGCCCCGGATCGCCACCGTAGCCGGGATAGCGCCGGACTCGCGCACCGCGGCTTCGGCTGCGCCGGCGACCTCCAGGTTTCGCGGGTACGGAAGGCCGTGGCTGATGAGCGTCGATTCGAGGGCCACGACCGGCCGCCCGGCGCGGAGCGCCTCGGAGACCTCGGGGGCAATCACGAGACGCTCGCGAATCCCGGGGGCGGCGGGTTGCTGCATCCTCTGAGGGTAGCCTCGGGCGGACCCGTGCGCCACATCCACGCGTCACGTCCAGGCGTCGCATCTGCCGTCACGCCGAGCGGGTGGACGGGTACGCTTGGCTGCATGTCCGAGAAGGACCGCGCGCCGATTCCGGCAGCCCGGTTGCTGCGTCGCCAGGTCGTGCTGGAGGAGCATGACCCGCTCCCCGATGGAACTGGCGCGGTCGTCGTTCGACGTTTCGTGCACGCCGAAACCTATCGGTCGCACCTGCAGCTCGTCGACTTCGGGCACGCGCGGTCGCCCCGGGCCCTGACGACCGGCCCCGTCCGCGACACGACACCCCGCGTCAGCCCGGACGGCCGGCGGCTGGCATTCCTGCGCGCGTTCCCGGACGACGCCGGCCGCCCAACGGCGGTCATGCTGGCCGACCTCGACGGCAGCGAGCCCAGGGTCCTCTGGGCACCCGGGCACGGCGTCAGCGAGCTGGCCTGGTCACCCGATGGGTCGCGGCTCGCGATCGTGGCCGCAGAGCCGGTCGCTCGCGGGATCGTCGGCCCCGAGACGAAGGGCCGGGTCGTCACCGCGCGGCGGATCACGCGGGCCGACTGGCGCGCGGACGAGGTCGGCCACCGCGACCGGCGCGACCAGGCCTGGGTCGTCGTGGTGCGGGACGGGGCGCGGCCCCGTCGGCTGACCGATGTCGACGCCGATGTTCGGGGGATCGCATGGGCGCCGGATGGCCGCTGGATCGCCTACGCCGCCGACCCGCGTCCGGGCGCGGACACCCGGCCCAGCCCGTCGATCTGGATGGTCCCGGTGGCCGGGGGCGAGCCGCGGGAAGCGATCCGCCTGGCCGGCTACGCCGGCTCGCCGTCCTTCTCGCCCGACGGGCAGTGGCTGGCCTGCATCGGGGTCGACGTCGCCGATCCGCTCGACGACGAGCAGCCGGGGCTGTTCGTGGCGCCGGTTGCGCGCGGGTCGGGCACGGGCCGGCCAGCCGCCTCGGGCGGGCCGGACGGCACGGGCGAGCCGGACGGCACGGGCGAGCCGGACGGCACGGGCGGCGACGAGCCCGGGCGCGACCCGGCGACCCCGCCCCGAGCGGCGGCACTGGCGCCGGACCTGGATCGACCGATCGGCGCCTGGAACGACACCGACCTCAACGGCTGGATGACCTCGGCCCGGCCGGGCCCGTGCTGGGACGGGCCATCGTCGCTCGTCGCCCTCGTCAGCGAGGGCGGACGGGTTCGCCCGTGGCGCTTCCCGGTGGATCCGCAGACGGGGCGGGCGGCGGGCTCGCCCGAGCGGCTCGTGGATGGCGATGTCGCCGCATGGACGCTCGGCGTCGCCGGCGGCATCGTCTCGATCGTCGCGACGATGGGCGACCGTCCCATGGAGCTCCTCGCGCTCGGGCGGGCAGGGCGCCGCTCCGCGATCCGCGCACGGACCACGCTCGGCGGGACCTGGCGGCGCCGGCTGCCATGGCCGGAGATGCGGCACGTGTTCGCGCCGGGCGAGGGCGGCCCCATCGAGACGTGGATCGCCTCACCGGCCGGCGCCGGGACCGCGAGGCTGCCGGCCGTCGTCAACATCCACGGTGGCCCGCTGGGCGCGTGGTCGCCCGCGCCATCGATCGAGAACGTGCTTCTCGCGTCGCACGGCTACCGCGTCATCCTGCCGAACATCCGCGGCTCGGCGGGCTATGGACGAGCCTGGATCCGCCCGCAGCTGGGGGACTGGGGTGGCGTCGACGCCGCGGACGTCCTCGCCTCGGTCGATCACGTGGTGGCGCTGGGGCTCGCCGATCCGGCTCGACTCGGCGTCCTGGGACTCTCGTACGGCGGCTTCATGGTCAACTGGCTGGTGGGCGCCGCGCCGGGTCGCTTCGCGGCTGCCGTCAGCGAGAACGGCGTGTCCAACCAGGTAGGCGATTGGGCCAACTCCGACTCCGGGCCGGAGTACGACCGGATGGCGCTGCTGGGAGACCCGTTCAGCGACGACGGCGTCGCACGGCTGTGGCACCAGTCGCCGCTCCGTCACGTCGCGCGCATCCGGACCCCGCTGCTCCTGCTCCAGGGAGAGGCAGACCTGCGCTGTCCCGCCGCGGACAACGAGCAGCTCTTCGTCGCGCTGCGCCATCTCGGCCGCGAGGTGGAGTACATCCTCTACCCGGAGAGCTGGCACACCTTCGCGATCACGGGCCGGATCGACCGGCGGATCGACCGCAACGAGCGGATGCTCGCCTGGTTCGATCGGCACCTGGGCGGGTAGCCCGGGCATCGGGCCGGCGCACCACGCGCCGGGCACCCCGGGCCGGCCGCCCCGCCGCACCGGGCCCGCGAGGACATCTAGCCGAGGGCGAGCTCCGGCCGGCGCGAGCCCACCTGGCGGGCCGCCGCACGATGGCCGGCGACCACCGCCCGCCGCAGGACGACGGGCGTGGCTGCGCCGCCGGCGGCCAGCCACGAGGCGAGGAACCCGGCATCGAAGGCGTCGCCCGCCCCGGTCGTGTCCGCCGCGACGAAGGGGCGGGTGGCCACCTCCAGCCGGACGCCGGGCGCCGTCACGCCGCCCGCGCCGCGGATCAACAGCGTCGCGCCGCCCGCGCCGCGCTTGACCACCGCCACGGGCGCGAAGTCCAGCAGCCGCGTGGGATCGGGCCGGCCGAGAAACGCGGCGGCCTCCGCCTGGTTCGTGAAGAGAAGGTCGGGCGCGACCTCCCGGGCGAGCGCGTGCGCGGCGGCGCGGCCGCCCGCGAGCAGCGGCCCGGACGATGCCAGGTCCAGGCTCACCTGCGCCCCGGCCGCCCGCGCGCGGACGACGGCCGCCCGGCCGGCGGCGCCGAGCGGATTCCCGAGCAGCGAGTAGGCCGGCAAGTGGAGCACCCCGACGCCCCGGAACCAGGCTGCCTCCAGGTCCGCCGGCCGCAGGAGATCGGCCGCTCCGCGGTCCGCGACGAACGACCGCTCCCCGGTGGCAGGATCGACGAGCATCCCGATCCGGGCCGTTGGCGCGCCGGCCGGTCGGACCGCGCGGACCAGCACGCCGTCCGCCCGCAGCGCGGCCACGAGCGCTCGCCCCGCGCCGTCACGCCCGACCGCGCAGACGAGCGTGGTCCGCGTTCCGAGGCGGGCCAGCCAGCGCGCCGTGTTGGCCGCCGAACCACCCTGGTGCAGCCGAACGGCACCCGGGACGTCCGTACCCCGCTGGAGCGGACGCGACGGCGCCAGCGCCACGTCGAGCGCGAGGTCGCCCAGGACGAGGGCCCGGGCCTGGCGTGGACGGGACGCGAGCAGCGGCATCACGCCCGAGGATACGCCGGGGCCGATCCGGGAACCGCGCCTACAATTGGGAGATCCATCCCGCGCCCCGATCCTCCGCCCAGGAGCACGCCGGCATGACCCTCACCGCCGAAAAGCTCGACCGGCTCGCGGTCGACACCATCCGGACGCTCGCCATCGATGGCGTCCAGCAGGCGAACTCGGGCCATCCGGGGGCCCCGATGGGGATGGCCCCGATGGCCTATGCGCTCTGGACGCGCTTCCTCCACCACGCGCCGACGCATCCCGACTGGCCGAACCGCGACCGATTCGTGCTGTCCGCCGGGCATGCCTCCATGCTCCTGTACGCGCTCCTCCACCTCACCGGCTACGACGTCACGCTCGATGATTTGGAGCACTTCCGCCAGTGGGGCTCGCAGACCCCTGGTCACCCCGAGTTCGGGATGACCGCGGGCGTCGAAGCCACCACCGGCCCGCTCGGCCAGGGCATCGCCAACGCGGTCGGGATGG
>CAZKXK010000105.1:0-7616 GCA_964556585.1 uncultured Anaerolineaceae bacterium | reverse complement strand
TCTCCAGCCGGTCGGCTGCCCAAGGTCGGGGCCGTCGTGGGGTGTCCACGACTGCCCGTCTGGAGAGGTCCATGCCATCAGCGGGAGCGATGGGCTGTAGGTTGGGCAGGCCGTGGCACAGTCCCAGGTCCCGGCGAGCAGGGTGAACGCGACAAGGCCGCCACGGACTTCCGCCATGCCCACGATCTGCAGGCCCGGCCAGAAGGTGGTCGCGGTGTTGAAGGGCAGGGACTCCCAGTGCGCCCCGTCGGTCGAGGTCCAGACCGGGGTCGAGGAGCCGCCGGACCCGACGGCGATGAAGCCACGGCTCCAGCGCAGGACCGAGCGGACGAGTATCAACGGGTCGGGAGCCGGCTTCCGCCAATGGATGGCCGTCCATGTCGCGTCCGCTCCCGGTGGAACGGGCATGTCGAAGGCCGCCCGGGGCGGTCCGGCCGGGAGTGCAGCCGATGACTCGCTGGAGGGCGCCACCGTCGCCGAGGGCACGGACGTGGGCTCGGCAGTCACGTGGGGCGTGGCCGACGCAACGGGTGACGCGACCGGCACTGGCGAGCTCGTGCTGCCACAGCCAGCGAGCGCGAAGGCGACGAGCACCAACGACAGGTGCCGGCGGGTCCTCACCGAACGTCGTCCCTCCGTTCTTCGAGGCGCCTGCGCCCACCTACATTCCATGCGCGGTGGGGCCGGGAGCCCGTGTCCGTTGAGCAGGAAGGTACCATTGGCAGGTGGCCGCCCGTCGTCACGGTCGGCGCCTGAGCCCCCGGCTGCACGGCCGCTCGGCATGGCGCGGAGACAGGCTCGAACAGTGAAGAGGCGCACGTGAACACGAAGTACCACCGGCCGCGCACGCTCGACGAGGCGCTCGCGATGGCGGCCGGTGCCGACGCCGTGATCCTCGGCGGAGGGACAACCGTCAACGCACGTCCCGGCCGGCCGCCCAGCGTGGTCGTCGACCTCCAGGCGCTCGACCTCGCCGGAATCGAGACGGACGGCGGATCGGTTCGCTTCGGTGCGACCACCCGCCTTCAGGAAGTCGTGGATTCCAGCCTGGTCCCCGAGGTGCTCCGCGATCTGGCCCGCCTCGAGGCGCCCAGCACGATCCGCAACGCCGCCACCGTCGGCGGGACGATCGGCACGGCCGACCCGGAGAGCCCACTTCTCACCGGGCTGCTCGCGTTCGGCGCGCGGGTCAGCATCGCGCGGACCGGCTCGACCACCGATCACCCGCTCGAGGAGGTTTTCGCCGACTCCGGCGTGCTGCTCGGTGGTGTCATCACGAGCGTCGTGGTTCCCGCCGGGGGTCGGGCCGCCGCACACCGGACCGCTCGCACGCCGATGGATCGTCCGATCGTGATGGCCGTGGCCCACCGGGACGCGGGGGGTGCGATCCGGACGGCCGTCTCCGGCGTCGCTGCATACCCCGTGCTCGTGGACCCAGGGCGGATCGCGGAGCTCGATCCACCGGCAGATTTTCGTGGCTCGTCCTCCTATCGGGCGCATCTCGCCGAGGTGCTCACCGCGAGGGCGCTGGCCACCGTCGGAAGGGGCGATCGGGCGTGACGATCCATCTGACCATCAACGGGGAACCCCGAGCGCTCGCCTGCGAGCCGCACGAATCCCTGCGCGTCGTGTTGCGGCGGGCGGGCTTCTACAGCGTGCGGTACGGATCTGACACGGGGGAGACCGGCGCCGCGGCGGTGCTCGTCGATGGCAGGCTCGTGTCGGCGGACGTCATGCTGGCTGCCCAGGCGGACGGACATGCGATCGAGACCGTCGAGGGCCTCGCCGTCCCGGGGGAGATGCACCCGATCCAGCAGGCGTTCATCGATACCGGCGCGATCCAGTCCGGCTACTCCACGCCGGCGATGGTCCTGGCGGCGAAGGCGCTCCTCGAGAAGACCGCGAACCCGACCGAGGCGGCGATCCGGGACGCGCTGTCGGGGATCCTCGACCGGGAGACGGGATACCTGCGGCCCGTGCACGCGGTGCTGCGGGCGGCGGCGACTATGCGCGGGGAGGCGCCCGACAGTGTCGAGGTGGCGCATCTCGACCCGCTCGTGGGATCGGATGCGCCGCATCACGACCGCGACGGCCTCTCACCGATCGCGCCGCGGGTGGTTCTCAGCGAGGACGTGCCGGTGTCGCGCGTGGTGGGCCACGCCGAGACGAAGACCGACGCCGTCAAGCTGGCGAAGGGGAACCCCGCGTTCACGGATGACCGGGACCTGTCGGGGACCCTGATCGCCAAGGTGCTGTACAGCCCGCACGCCCACGCCCGGATCCTGTCGATCGACGATTCCGCGGCCCGGGCGCTCCCCGGGGTGCGCGCCGTGCTTCACCATGGCAACGTGCCGCGGGTTCGCTACGCGTCCGGCGGCCAGAGCTACCCGAACCCGCTGCCCTACGACCAGGTGAGCTTCGACGACAAGGTGCGCTACGTCGGGGACCGCGTCGCGGCGGTCGCGGCGGACACGGAGGAGATCGCGCAGGCCGCCATCGACCTGATCGACGTGACCTACGAGGTGCTCCCCGCCGTCTTCGACGAGAACGACGCGATCGTCGACGGCGCCCCGGTGATCCACGACGAGCCGGACATGGAGGGCGCCCACGACGCGGGCCACAACATCGTCCACCACATCCAGGCCGAGACCGGGGACGTCGAAGCGGGATTCGCGGCGGCCGACCGCGTCTTCGAGCAGACGCTCCGGGTGCACCAGGTGCAGCAGACGCCGATCGAGCCGCACATCGCCATCGCGCGATGGGACAGCGACGACCGGCTGGAGATCATCTCGTCGACCCAGGTGCCGTTCCACGTCCGGCGCATGCTCGCGCCGCTCGTCGGGTTGCCCGTGAAGCAGATCCGGATCATCAAGCCAAGGATCGGCGGGGGCTTCGGCGCGAAGCAGGAGATGCTGATCGAGGACATCGTGGCGCACCTCACGATGGCGACGGGCCGCCCCGTGCGGTTGGAGCTCACCCGCGAGGAGGAGTTCATGTCCTCGCGGACCCGGCATCCCCAGACGATCACCTTCAAGACCGGCATCGACGCGGATGGCAAGCTCACGGCGCAGGAGATGCGGATCGTCGCGAACACCGGCGCCTACGGCACCCACGGGCTGACCGTCCAGATGGTGTCCGGCATGCGTGGCCTCAGCTCCTACAACAGCCCGCTCAAGCGCTTCGACTGCAAGGTCGCCTACACGAACATCCCGGTGCCGGGCGCATACCGCGGATACGGAGCGCCCCAGGCGCTGTTCGCGCTCGAGGCCCACATGGAGGACATCGCCGCCGCGATCGGGATGGATGCGATCGAGTTCCGGCGACGCAACTGGACCAAGGTCGGCGACCCGATCGACATCGCGCCCCAGCTCGGGGAGGGGGACCCGGGAGCCGGGACCGTGCCGGTCATCACGTCGAGCGGCCTGGAGGAGGCCGTGCTCCAGGGGCAGCGGGCGATCGGCTGGCAGCGTCGCGACGACCCGGCCTGGAGACAGCCCGCCGACCGGCCCCACGTCCGCCGCGGGCTCGGGTTCGCCATGGCCATGCATGGCACGGCCATCCCAGGCCTCGACATGGGCGGGGCGAGCCTGAAGATCAACGACGACGGCTCGTTCAACCTCCTGGTCGGCGCGACGGACCTGGGGACGGGCTCGGACACCGTGCTGGCCCAGATCGCGGCGGAAGTGGTCGGGGTCGGCACCGAGGACATCCTCGTGTACTCGTCGGACACCGACCTGACGCCCTTTGACACCGGCGCCTATGCCTCGAGCACGACCTACATCTCCGGGACCGCCGTCAAGCGGGCCGCGGAGCAGGTCCGCAGCCAGGTCATCGAACGCGCGGCGCTCCTGCTCGGCGTGGATGGCGGCTCGGTCGACCTTCACGACCGGGCGGCCTGGTCGGCCGATGGCCGGTCGGTGACGCTGGAGGAGATCGCCCTGTCCACGCTTCACCAGAAGAGCCAGCACCAGATCATGGCCACCGCGTCGTACGTCTCCCCGGATTCCCCGCCGCCCTACGCGGCACAGTTCGCCGAGGTCGAGGTCGACGTCGAGACGGGCCAGGTGACCGTGATGCAGCTCGTGATGGCGGTCGACTGCGGCGTGCCGATCAACCCGGTCACCGCCTCCGGGCAGGTGGAGGGCGGCATGGTGCAGGCCCTCGGCTACGGGCAGTGCGAGGAGATGGCCTACGACGTCGACGGGCGCATGGTGAACGCGGCGTTCGGGCCGTACAAGATCTATCGGGCAGACGAGATGCCGAGGCTCGAGGCCATCCTCGTCCAGACGATGGAGGCCAGCGGGCCTTTCGGCGCCAAGGCGATCGCGGAGATCCCGCTGGACGGCGCCGCTCCGGCCATCCGCAACGCGATCGCGGACGCGACGGGCGCCCGGATCAACAACATCCCGTTCACGCCCGAGCGCGTCTGGCGGGCCCTGCAGGCGTCGTGAGCGCCCCCCGCTTCGATCGCATCCTCGCCGAGCTCTCGGAGGCGGTCAGCGGCGGGCACAGCGTCGTCCTCGCCACCATCGTCGCCACCGAGGGGTCCGTGCCTCGCCACGTGGGCACGAAGATGGTCGTGCACGCTGACGGGTCCATCGTCGGGACCATCGGCGGGGGCAAGGTGGAGGACGCGATCCGCCTCGACGCCCTCGACGCCCTGCGCCGAAACGAAGCGGGGCTCCGCCGCTATGCGCTGCAGCAACCCGAACGCGGTGATCCCGGCGTGTGCGGCGGAACCATGACCGTCTACCTGGAGCCCTACATGACCCCTTCCACCGTGTTCGTCATCGGGGCCGGCCACGTCGGCAAGGCCGTCGTCGACCTCGCCCACTGGCTCGGCTACCGGACGGTGGTGGTCGACGAGCGGGCCGAGATGGTGACGGAGACGGCGATCCCCCTCGCGGACATCCGGTTCGCCGGCACCGTCGCCGACGCCATCGCGGCGCACCCGGTGAGCGAGACCACCTCGGTGGTTGTCGTCACCCGGAGCCACGAGATCGACGCGCAGATCACGCCGCTCCTGCTCGAGACCCCGGCCGGGTACATCGGCGTGATGGGAAGCAAGCGCCGCTGGGAGGAGACCAGGCGGGTCCTGGCAGCGTCCGACGTGCCGGGCGGAGCCCTGGAGCGGATCCACCATCCCATCGGGCTCCAGATCGGGGCGGAGACCGTCGAGGAGATCGCGGTGTCGATCATGGCGGAGGTCGTCGCGTCGAACCGCTGCCCAGCCTCGTGAGCATCTTCTCCGCCCACCTCGTCGTCGTCCGGGGCGGCGGGGACGTCGGGTCCGGCGTCATCTGGCGGCTTCGCCGGGTGGGATTCCCGGTCGTCGTCCTGGAGCTGGCGCGGCCGTTGACCGTGCGCCGGACGGTTGCGTTCTCATCGGCCGTGTCGGACGGCCGTGTCGTGGTGGACGGCATCGAGGGACAGCTGGTCGGCTCGCCCGACGAGGCGCTGGCGACCGCCGGCCGGGGCGTCGTGCCGGTGCTCGTCTCCGGAGTCGTGCCGGCCTTCCCCGAGCCGGTATCCGTGCTCGTCGACGCCCGTCTCGCCAAGAAGGCGCTCGACACCCGGATCGACCAGGCTCCCTTCGTCGTCGGGCTCGGTCCTGGCTTCGTCGCGGGAGTGGACTGCCACGCGGTGATCGAGACGATGCGTGGGCACCGCCTCGGGAGCGTGATCTGGGATGGACCCGCGTTCCCCAACACGGGCGTCCCGGGCGAGCTCGGGGGCGCCTCGGCGGAGCGCGTCCTTCACGCCCGGGTCGATGGATCCCTCAGCTGGGACGTCCGGTTCGGGGAGATCGTCGAGACGGGGCAGCAGCTGGGGACGATCGACGGCGCGCCGATCACGGCGAAGATCGGCGGTACCGTCCGGGGGATGATCGCTCCCGGCGACGTGACCGTTGGATTGAAGATCGCCGACGTCGATCCCCGCGCCGACCCCGCGATGATCGCCCATGTCTCGGACAAGGCACTGGCAGTCGGAGGGGGCGCGCTCGAGGCCATCCTCGCCTGGATGAACGACCGGAGCCGGTGACCCCGTCCCTGCCCGAACGGCTCGGGCTTGCGCGGCGTGAGCTCGTCTCGATCGTCGGCGCGGGCGGCAAGTCGACCATCCTCTTCGCCCTCGGCAGGGACCTCACCGCCGCGGGGGCACGCGTCATCCTCACGACGACCACGCGGGTGGGCGCCGACCAGCCGAGCGAGCCGATCTGCTGGTCCGCCGACGTGGCCCACGTCGAGGCCGCCTTCCTGGTCGGGCTCCCCGTGTTCGTCGCAGCCGGCCGCGCCCCGGGCAAGATCGTTGGTCCGTCGCCGGAGGCGATCGACCGCCTCTTCGCCGAGACCGGCGCCGACTACGTCGTGGTGGAGGCCGACGGTGCCCACCGGATGGCGATCAAGGCGCCCGCGGACCACGAGCCGGTCATCCCGGGCGCCTCGACGACCGTCATCGTGGTCGCGTCGCTGGCTGCCATCGGCCACCCGATCTCCGAGGTGGCCCACCGGCCGGAGCGTGTGGCAGGCTTGATCGGGGCGCAGCCCGGCGACCTGCTCACGCTCCAGGGTGCAGCGGCCGTGCTGCTCCACCCCGACGGCGGCCTGAAGAGCATCCCGGTGAAGGCCCGGGTCGTGATCGTGCTGACGAGGGCGGGGTCGGCCCAGGCGGGGCAGGCAGCCGATCTCGCCGCGGTCCTGGCGTCGCACATCAGGGTCGACCGGGCAATCACCCTCCCCTGAGGTTGCAGACCAGGTCAACACCGCCCGTCGTGCAGTCGCCTCCCCGGTGGCGCTGCAACGGCTGCCCGACGGGCCTCGGCGTCAGGCGGTCCGCGTCCCGGTCGTGTCGAACGCCATCGCCCGCTGGAGCGCGGCGGCCCGCAGGTCGTCCGGGATCTCGACCGGGCCGCCCAGCGCGTTGGCGTTGATCGACGCCTGGGCGGCTTCCTCGACGACCCCGCCGACCATGATCGCCAGGTCCGGGGTCCGGTGGAAGACGAGCACTCCGTGGTTCGCCAGAAGCACGGCGGGAACCCCGGGCCGCACCGCTGCCCGGATGTTGGCGATCGCCTGCTCCGAGCCGCGCGGCCCGTAGGCGGCGACCGGCACGCCGTCGGCCAGCCCGAACATCGCGAGAGCCTCGATCCAGCAGGCGATGGGGCGGTTGGCGACGGCGAACGCCGTCGCATACGGCGAATGCGTGTGGATCACGCAGCCGACGTCGGGGCGGTCGTGGTACATGGCCGTGTGCATCGCCACGACCGCGCCCTGGATCGGGGGCAGCTTGCCCTCCAGGAGCGTCCCGTCCAGCGCGACGCGGGCGATGCCGTCGGGTTGCAGCCCGTTCAGCGACGAGGCGGACGTGAAGTACATCTCCTCCGCGCCCGGGACCCGCAGGCTGACGTTGCCGTGCCCGTTGGCCGAGATGGCGCCGCCCGCGAGCACCCGTGCCGCGGTGTCGAGCACCTGGTCGACGAGATTCCTGTCCATCGACGTGTCTCCGTTGACGTCGCCCGTTCATCACGAGCGCCTGCGTCGGTCGCCGCCGGGAGCCCAATCCCATGGGCCCCCGGCGGGCACGATGCTCCGGGGCGGGTTGCGGGCCCCGGGACA
>CAZKXK010000104.1:0-7651 GCA_964556585.1 uncultured Anaerolineaceae bacterium | reverse complement strand
CTCGCCGTCCTCCCGGGACGGGTGCGTCAGGGGAGGACGGCGAGCATCGTTGCCGCGGTCGCGTCGTCGGGGGCCGTGACGCCAAGGATCGTGTCGTTCTTCACGTAGAAGTAGCTGCTGCTTCCCGACGAGTCGGTCGCCTTCAGCGCGGCCTTGCCACCGAGGTTGACCGAGGTGACCGTCTGGCCAGACGCCTGCGAGGCGGCCTGGAAGACCTGGAGCAGCTTGCTGCTGTCGGCCCCTGCGAACCGGATGGCGATGAACGTGAGGCCGGAGGTTTCGGCGATGTCGGATGCGATGGCGACACTGACGTCGGCGGCCGTGAGGCCCAGGGAGCTGAGCGCGTTTGCGAGATCGGCATTCGAGCTCTGGCCCAGGAAGTCGGCGCCCTTCATGCTGAGCTTCTGGAGCTTCGCGCCTCCGAACGTGCTGGGAAGCAGCGCCTCCAGGTTCGTGTCCTCGTTGGGAAGCGTGAGGCTCGGCAGGGCGCCGCTCGCCGCCGGAGCGGTGCTCGCGGCCGGTGCCGCGCTCGCCTGCATCGAGGGGGCAGCCGAAGGCGCCACCGAGGGCGCCACCGAGGCCGCGGCCGCCGGCGGCGCGGTCGGCGACGGCGTCGCGGAGCTGCTGCACGCGGCGACGAAGATGGCGAGTGCCGCGGATGCGGCCAGCGGTGCGAGATGACGGCGCATGAAACCTCTCCCCTCATGAGATCGCCTGATGCGGCACTCGTGCCGCTTGCCCGGACCTGCGCCGGAGGGCAGCAGGATAATCGGGATCGCGCTGGAGCGAAAGAACCGGCCGAGCGAACGGTGCGCGAACGCCGGACCCAGGTCGGCGACCGTGTCGTGCCGGACGGTCCGTCGCCCACGGACAGGCGCAGAATGGCCGCGTCGCACGGGCTCGACCACCGTCGGCGACGTCCAGTTCCCAGTATTTCCGCGGAGGCGAGATGGAGCACCAGTTCGGCGGAGGGCTCCTCGTCCTCGTCGAGGGCGACATCACGCTGATCGCCGCGGACGCGATCGGGAACGCCGCGAACGCGGCCCTTGCGGGCGGGGGCGGCGTGGACGGGGCCATTCACCGGGTGGGTGGCCCGGCGATCATCGCGGAGCTCCGCGCACGCCACCCGTACGGGACTCCGGCCGGCACCGCTGTCTCGACCGAGGCGGGACACCTGCCCGCCCGCTGGGTGATCCACGCCGTGGGACCGGTCTGGCAGGGCGGCGATCACGGCGAGTCCGTGCAGCTCGCGGGCGCGTACCTGTCCGTTCTGAGCATCGCGGCCGAGCTCGGCGCGCGGACGCTCACCCTGCCGGCGATCAGTGCCGGAGCCTACGGCTATCCGCTCGATGACGCGGCGCGGATCGCGGTCGGGACGGTCGCGGAGTCGCTCCGCGCCGGGGCTCCGCTGGAACGCGTCACGTTCGTGCTCTACTCGCCCCGGACGCTGGCGGTCTTCGAGCGGGCGCTCGCGGCGTTCCGCTGAGGCGCGGCCCGGCTGAGCGGGCGCCGCCTGAGCGGGCCACGGCTGAGCGCGTGCCGGGCGCCTCCCGGGTCAGCCGGGCGCCTCTCGAGCGTCAGCTGGACGGCGCGACGGTGGAGAACGGCACCAGGTGTCCGCCGACGAGCTCGAAGACCCGCAGGTCGATCGCCTCGTCCGAGTCCTCCGCGTAGTCCCGGACGAAGTCCGCGAACAGCGGCGCGAACTCCGGGTCGTCGGCCTGGAGCGCACCCGCCAGCAGCAGGTGGCGCGCCGGAAGCCCGACCAGCACCCGGGCGCCGCCGTCGCCGAGCGTCGTTGCGAGATGGTCGGTCACCTCCGGCAGGAGGATCCGGCAGGCATCCCAGCCGTCACCGGTGTCGGACGAGAGGATCCGGCGCCGACCTTCTACCTCCTCCGACCAGGGCGCCGCGGCCGACCAGGCGGCGAGGTTCCGGAAGGCCGCCTCGCGGAGCGTGGCCGCCGGGACGGACCAGGCGGCCACGTGGTCGCCGCTGGCAAGGATGTCGAACCCGTCCGCCGAGATGGCGTAGGCGACGACGACGTCCGCCGGCCCGGGATCGATCACGGGTTTCGTGTCTCCCGCGGCGCTCATCGGCGTGGCCAGGCTGTCGAGCGGCGTGCCGCTCGTGCCCGCCGGCCGCAGCACCGGGTAGAGGAGAGCCGCCGCGGCCGGCCAGTCGTGCTCGGGCGCGAGGGAGACGCCGGGGAACGGAGCGCCGCGCGTGCCCGCATCCCGGCTGGTCTCCGCCCCACCGCGAGGCGCGGGGTCGGCATCGGAACGGAACGGATCCATCCGGGTTGGTCCTCCCTCGTGGCTCGGCCTGGGCGCCGGTTCGGAAGGCGGAGGGCAGGTCGGGCGCGCCGATCCTACGCCTTCGGCCCGGCGTTCGAGACGTCGCGAGCCGGCTGGCCTGGCCAGCGTGGAGGTCGCTTCTCGAGAAACGCCCGCATCCCTTCGGCCTGGTCCGGCGTCCCGAAACGCTCCATGAACAGCGACCGCTCGCGCAGGATGCCCTCCGCGAGGGGCGCCTCCGCGACCGCCCGGACGGCGGCTTTCGCGGCCCGGACCGCACCGGCCGGGAGCGCCGCGATCTCCGCCGCGAGGTCCAGGGCAGCCGAGAGTGTCTCCTCGGCTGGCACGACCTTCGAGACGAGACCGAGGGCAGCGGCTTCGTCGGCCCGGACCGGCCGTCCGGTCAGCACGAGCTCCATGGCCCGTGCGGTGCCGATCGCCCGGGTCAGCCGCTGGGTGCCGCCGCCGCCGGGGATGATCCCGAGCTTGATCTCGGGCTGCCCGAAGACCGCGTCGCTCCCAGCCACGATCATGTCGCAGGCCATGGCGAGCTCGCAGCCACCTCCCAGCGCGTAGCCCCGCACGGCCGCGATCGTGGGCGTCGCCACGGCCGCCACGCGGTCCCAGCCGCGGAGCCCCTCGGAGGCGGCGAGCGACGCCGGCGTCTGCTCCGCGAGCTCGGCGATGTCCGCCCCGGCCGCGAAGGCGCGCATGCCTGCCCCCGTGATCACGATGGCCCGGACGTCCGGGTCCGCGTCGAGCGCCTCCACGAGCCGGCCCAGGTCCGCGAGGAGCGCGAAGCTCAGGGCGTTGAGCGCCCGGGGCCGGGACAGGGTGACGAGCGCGACCCCCTGGAGCGGCGCGCCGGCCTCCCCGGATCCGGGACCCGGCCGGAGTGCGGGGAACGCGACCTGGACCAGGTCGGTGCCGGGGTGGCGGGTCGAATCGAGCGCCTCGTTCATGCGTCACGCTCCTTCTTCATGCGTCACGCTCCTGCGGGCACCGGCGACCCCCGCAGGTCCCGGCGGGGGCCGGTGACCCCGGCGGGTCCCGGGACAGTATCGACGCCACGTGGTCACCCCGTCGAGGCGCGGGCGACACCGACCGGCAGACGCGCAGGGTAGCCGGCAGCCGGGCCACTCGGCGCCGACCGGCCCGTCAGCGCGGTGGGCTGTCGGGCTGGCGTGCGACGACCCCGCCGGCCCGGGCCGCGGCAGCCGCCTCCGTCGACCGCCAGAAGGCTGCACAGGTCTCGTTGAAGATGCCCGGCTGGTCGACCATCGCCTCGTGCCCCGACCCCGGGAGCACCGCCAGCCGCGCGTCCGGAAGCTGCCGGGCCAGCTGCCATGCCTGCGGCACCGGCACGAACGGATCGCGATCGCCCACCACGACGAGGGCCGGCACATCGGCCCGCCGCAGGTCAGCCGGCGACACCGCGGGCTGACGTTCGACCATCTCGATGATGGCGGGCATCAGGCGGCGCCAGGCGCCGGGGCCCTGGACCGGGTCGTGCCGGCGAGCCAGCCGGTCGGCCCAGGCCGGGTCCTGGGCTTCGATCCGCGAGACGTCCGCCAGGTGGCGGATCACGCGGGTCCGGGGTTCGGTCTCGGGCGAGGTCCCCACCAGCACCAGCGTCCGCAGGCGCTCCGGCCGGCGCATCGCGTACAGCAGCGCGGTCGCGGCGCCCATCGAGAAGCCCAGCAGGTGGAACGTTCCGAGGTTGCAGGCGTCGGCAAAGGCGTCCAGGTCCACGACCAGGTCGCCGTAGCGCAGGCCGGCGGCCGGATCCCAGCGGGTGCCCGCATGCCCCCGCGCGTCCGGCAGGTAGCAACGAAACGCCCGGGAGAAGAGCGGGACCTGGGCGGCGAAGTCCTCGCGCCCGGACGACGAGGCGCCGTGGAGCATCAGGAGCGGCGCACCGCTTCCGGTTGCGTGGAAAACGACCGACAGACCATTCGCCGAGACGTGCGCGCTCACGGGTCGCCTGGCTCCATCGTGCCCTGAGTCTACCGGGGGCGACGGCGTCGGCGCCGCTTGCTGTCGGCTCCGCTTGTCAGTCGGCGCCGCTTGTCACGACCGTCAGGCTAGAATGCCGCGCATGTCCACGACCTCCCGCTGGGCCGCAGCCGCGCTCACCACTGCGATCGACGGGGTGCGACGCCCGGAGATCGCCCAGCTGCCGGCCGGGCACCCGGACGTCGACGTGCTCTTCACCTTCATGCGGGACGCGGAGCTGCGCTTCGAGACGCTCCGCCTGCGCCTGGAAGAGCGGACCTTGGTGACCACGGGCGAGACGATCCGGATCCACGAGCTGCTGCTCCGGCATCCCGGGCGTGCGCGCGTCACGACCGTCCATCCGCAGGACGCCACGCCGGCGAACCACGATGTGTGGCTCTCCGATGGGCAGACGGTCCGGACGTACCGTGCCGGCCACCGGTACGGCACCGACCGGCCTTCCCGGTCCCGGGTGGCCGGGCTGGACGGCCGCGACCTCCCGGGAACCTCGCGGGCCTATCACCCCCGCACGAACCTCCCGGCCAACTCGCTCGTGGAGACGTTCGTGCACCCCGCCGGCTTCTGCCAGAACGTCCTGGCCACGGGCGCCTGCCGGATCGCCGGCACCGAGCTGGTCCAGGGGCGCGAAGCGATCATCGTCGAGTCGCTCCATCCGCGGACGATCGAGATGGCCGGCGACCGACCGGACCACCGGCTGGTGCTCGCGGTCGACCGGGAGACCGGGCTCATCGCGCGGCTCGAGGAGCGGTTCGGACGGGTCACGAGCCGCCTGGTCACGGCCACCGAGATGGCCCCGGACACGCCGATCCCCGACACCGCCTTCAGCCTGGCGATCCCGTCGACGGCGGCGATGATCTACTGACCTGGTCGGAGCCTGCGGGCGGGGCCCGCGTTCGGTTCGACGGCCGTCACACCCGTCCTCTTGACCTACCGGCCGCCGGCCTCCAGGTCCGGCCGGACGCGACGGACCCAGTCGCGCAGGGCCCACTCCGTCGTGCGGAAGGCGAGCTCGGGCCAGGGGATCGCCTCCGGGCGGAATGGCCGCACCTCGAGCGCCTCGGAGGTCACGGCCGCCGCCCCGCCGGTGATTCGCGCCGCGAACGCGATCACCACGATCGCGGCCTCGGGCCGCGTATAGAGCCCGACGATCTCGCCCGGCTCGACCAGGAGGCCCGTCTCCTCGAGGCACTCGCGGGCGACACCCGCCTCAACGGTCTCGTCGACCTCCATGAAGCCGCCGGGCTGCGCCCACAGGCCGCGGCCCGGCTGGATGCCGCGGCGGATCAGCATGACCTCGCCGGCCTCCGTGACCGGCAGGCAGGTCACCACGAGGCGCGGGTTGACATAGGCGATGAACCCACAGGCGGCGCAGGCAAGTCGCTCCCGGTCCTCGCCCTCGAGCGTGCCCAGCTCCAGCGCGCCGCCACAGCGCGAGCAGTAGTTGAGGGTCGCGGCGAGCCAGAGCGGGACGCCACGACCCGCCGCCGGGTCGAACGCCTCCGGGGGCGGCGGGCCCGGGTCGGACGTGCGCAGGTCCGACAGCCCGTGGGGGGTCGCGGGCTGGCGCGTGCCGTGGCTCACGCGGTCACCACGATCCAGGCGGCCGCGACCAGGAGCACGTAAAGGATCATGCCGGCGAGCGTCCATCCGAGCCGAAAGAGACCCCGACCGCGGTCCACGGGCATCCAGGCCCAGGCCGACCGCCAGATGCGGACGATCGCGTCCGCGTTGGCGACTGCCAGGAGCGGTGCCGCGACGACGACACACAGCTTGACGAGGGGGCTCCCCAGCGCAGCGCCCATCTCGAGCGCGGTGATCGCCACCGTCCCCAGGACGAGGGCGGGCGCCGAGAGCAGGACGTAGTGCTTCTGGAGCGGCGTGGGTCGCGCTTCCGGGACGCTGCGCGGCGTTTCCGTCGCGCCGGGAGCGGCCGGCGGCGGGGCCTGGCGGTCCAGCACCGGCATTCCCGGCTCGTGGCGGGCGTCATCCATGCACCGGATTCTACGCGCCGCCCTCGCAACGCCTCCCAGCGGACCCTCGCGAGTGCCGGACGCCGCGGCCTGCCGTGACGCCCACTACGCCTCTCGTGGCTTACTGTCCCTGTGCCTTCGTGAAGCCGTCCTCGCCAGCGTAACGGCGAAGCTTCTCGACGTGGTTCCAGGAAGGGTACGTGGCCGCGACTCGGTCGAGCAGCGCGCGGATGTCCGCGTCGGTGACCGTGCTTCCTTCGTGCGCCGCCACGAACCGACACCGGAAGTGACGGACGTGGTCGCTGGCGGTGGAACCTCCCGGGTAGGCCACGGTGCCGCGGCTGGAGATGAACAGCAGCCGAAACGCGTCGCCGGCCAGCGACTCCAGCCTGGGGCCCATCACGGGCGGCAGGTCGTCGGACTCGATGAAGATGTCCGCACCGACCAGCTCCTCCGCCATCGCCGCGTAGCGCTCTGGGCCGTACGTCCATCGCGGCCGCGGCCGAGCCGCGCCGGACGGCCGCTCCGACCCGTGGCGGGGCGGCACGGTCGTCGGCTGGCGACCGAGGTTCGCGATGATCGCGTCCGTGAACCCGGTCGTGGAGGCTGCCCGCTCGACGTCTCCGCCCGTCTGGCGGGCCAGGTCCTGGGTGACGGCGCGGCCCTCCTCGAGCGTCACGAGGACCGCGTCCTCGATCCGGTCCGCGGCGTCCGACTCGTCGAGATGGCGGAGCATCATCAGCGAGCTCAGGATCAGCGCGGTCGGGTTGATGACGTCCTTGCCGGCGTACTTGGGCGCCGAGCCGTGGACCGCCTCGAAGATCGCCACGTCGTCGCCATAGTTGCCGGATGGCGCGAAGCCCAGGCCGCCGACGAGACCCGACGCGAGGTCGCTGATGATGTCCCCGTTGAGGTTGGTCGTGACGATGATGTCGAACTGGGCCGGGTCCTTGGCCATCTGGTGGGCCACGTTGTCGATGATCAGGTGCTCGGCGACGATCTCCGGGTACTCGGCCGAGAGCTCCTCGAAGACCCGTTTGAAGAGGCCCTCGGTGAGCTTCATGATGTTCGCCTTGGTCGCGCAGGTCACCTTGCGGCGCCCCTCGCGGCGGGCCAGCTCGAAGGCGTAGCGGATGATCTTCTCGCTGCCCTTGCGAGTGATGATCTTCAGGCACTGCGCGACGTCCGCCGTCTGCATGTGCTCGATGCCGGCGTACAGGTCCTCGATGTTCTCGCGGACGATGATCATGTCCACGCCCTCGCCCGCGTAGCGGGTGGGGACGCCCGGCAGCTCGCGCGCCGGCCGGACGTTCGCGTACGTCTCGAACAGCTTGCGCAGGGTGACGTTGGCGCTCTTCTCGCCGAAGC